>NZ_JBEYVC010000030.1:0-83636 GCF_040643855.1 Streptomyces sp. NPDC047072
CCGTCACTACAAAGCCGTCACAGTTCGTCGGCACCGTGAACGCCGCCTTCGTCGGCATTTTCGACGCCGGGCAACAGGGGGGTGCGGATGCTCCGGCGCACGCCGGTACTCCACCGACACCACGACCGCGTCCAGCTCGCGCGCCCAGTCCAGGACCAGGTCGACACCGGTGCGGCTGGTCCCGATGACCATGCCGCCGCCGTGGGCGTAGTAGAGGACCGGTCGCGGACCGAGAGCCCTCGGGGCGGCCGGCCGGCAGATCAGCAGCGCGATCTCGGGATCTCCCTCGGGCCCCGGCACCGCCCGCTCCTCGACCTCGAAGAACCCCTCCTGGCTCAGCTGCTCGTCGGTCGGTGCCATCGCGGCCTCGCCCTGCCGCATCGCGGCGACCACGTCGAGCGTGAACACCCGGGGGAGCCGTTCCGACACGATGGCCAGCGCGGCACCGAGTTCTGGGTCGAAGGGGGGCGGTACCAGGGTCATGGCTGCTCCTCGCTGGTCCGACTGCGGTGTCGGGACGGTCGTACGACCATGCTCGGACCGTCGACCGGCCTCAAGGGGCCGCCATCAAGCGGGACTTCCCCGGCGAACGGCGGGGCTCGGCCGCCCGCGACGCCTCAGACCTCCCGGACGACGCCACAGGCCTCCCGGCAGACGCCTCAGACCTCCTGGAACTCGATGGTGATGCTCTCCGCGGTCCGCCTGGTCACCGCGTCGAAGGCGGTGTCGGACAGCACCAGCGTGGTCGACGAGGCGGACGCCGGCGACACCGACGACGGCGCGTAGTCGACGATCTCCACCTGGATCGTCCGGCCCGGGACGCACACCCCCGGCTGCGCCGCGGACACACACCTGACCTGGTAAGTCCGCCCGCAGGCCGCTCCGCCGTCCCAGACGCCGTCCCCCGCCGCGGCGACCAGTCCGCCGGAGGGGAGCCGTGTCCCGTCCTTGCCGTAACAGGCCGTGGGCAGGTAGGGCGGCGCATAGTGGGCGGCCGTGCCCACGTCGGCGCGTGCGGTGGAGACGCCCATGAGCGTGGTGAGGAGGGTGGCGGCCGCGACGGTGACCACGGAGTGAGAGCGCATGACGTGCGGGCTCCTTCTGGGACGGGACTCCTCACGCTAGGTGCCGCGTCACCCGCGCATCCCGCAGAACTGCGCAGGGGTCACCCGGTCGGCGCCGGTCGGGGACCGGCCCTTGACAGCACCCTCCCGCCGCCCGGAGTATCTCTCCCGTGAACCTGTCAGACAGCCGGACAGCCGGACAGCCCCCGCGACGCGTCAGCGCCATGGAAGCGGTGCTGGCGTATCTGCGTGGCGCCATCGAGCGCGGGGAGTACGCCATCGGCGACAAGCTCCCCTCGGAGGCGGAGCTCTGCCGCACCCTGGAGGTCAGCCGGCCCGTGCTGCGGGAGGCCCTCAGGGCCCTGCAGACGATGGGCCTGACCGTCTCCAAGACCGGCAAGGGCACCTTCGTCGTGGCCAGCACCGTCGAGGACCCCACCTTCGGCGACTACGCGGCCAGCGACCTCCTGGAGGTGCGCCGGCACGTCGAGATCCCCGTCGCCGGGTACGCGGCCGTGCGCCGCACCCCGGAGAACCTCGACCACCTGGCCCACCTCCTGGAGCGGATGGAGCGGGAGACCGACACCACCGCGTGGGTCGCGATGGACACCCTCTTCCACCTCGCCGTGGCCGAGGCCGCCCAGAACCCGGTCTTCCGCCGGGTCATCGAGGAGATCCGGGACGCCCTGGCGCGTCAGTCGGCCTTCCTCAACGAACTGGGCGGCCGTCGCGAGCAGTCCAACCGCGAGCACCGCGCGATCGTCGAGGCGCTGGTCGACGGTTCCGAACTCGACGCGGTGGAGGCGATGTCCCACCACCTCGACCGCGTCGAGACCACCCTCACCGACATCGTGCGTTCCCCGCGCACGGACAGCCCCACGGAAGGCGGATCGCAGGCGTGAGCGAGCAGTCCCTGCACGACGTTGTGCAGAAACGTTCCGGCCATGTCGACGCAGGTGACGAGGGGTACAGCAAGTCCCTCAAGCATCGGCACGTCAACATGATCGCCATCGGTGGCGCCATCGGCACCGGCCTCTTCCTCGGCGCCGGCGGCCGCCTCGCCGACGCCGGCCCCTCCCTCTTCATCGCCTACGCGGTCTGCGGCGTCTTCGCCTTCCTCGTGGTCCGCGCGCTCGGCGAACTCGTCCTGTATCGGCCCTCCTCCGGCGCCTTCGTGTCGTACGCCCGAGAGTTCCTCGGTGAGAAGGGCGCGTACACCGCGGGCTGGATGTACTTCCTCAACTGGGCCACCACCGGCATCGCCGACATCACCGCGGTCGCCACCTACACGCACTACTGGGGGATGTTCTCCGACATCCCTCAATGGTTGATCGCATTGATCGCGTTGGCGGTCGTGTTGACCGTCAACTTGATCTCCGTGAAGATCTTCGGCGAGCTGGAGTTCTGGTTCGCGATCGTCAAGGTCAGCGCCCTGGTGATCTTCATGTGCATCGGCATCTTCCTGTTGGTCACCCAGCACGAAGTCGCCGGCACCACCCCCGGCCCGTCCCTGATCACCGACAACGGCGGCATCTTCCCCAACGGCCTGCTGCCGATGCTGCTGATCATCCAGGGCGTCGTCTTCGCCTACGCCTCCGTCGAACTGGTCGGCGTCGCCGCCGGCGAGACCGAGAACCCCGAGAAGATCATGCCGAAGGCGATCAACTCGATCATGTGGCGCGTCGGCGTCTTCTACGTCGGCTCGGTCGTCCTGCTCTCGATGCTGCTGCCGTGGAACAAGTACACGGGCGCCGAGAGCCCCTTTGTGACCGTCCTGTCCAACATCGGCATCCCCGCGGCCGGCGGCGTGATGAACCTCGTCGTCCTCACCGCCGCCATGTCCTCGCTCAACTCCGGCCTGTACTCCACCGGCCGCATCCTGCGCTCCATGGCGATGTCCGGCTCCGCCCCGAAGTTCACCTCGGTGATGAGCCGCACCCAGGTCCCCTACGGCGGCATCCTGCTCACCAGCGGGATCTGCGTCCTCGGCGTCGGCCTCAACTTCGTGGTCCCCGCCGACGCGTTCGAGATCGTCCTGAACTTCGCCGCGATCGGCATCCTGTCCACCTGGGGCATGATCATGATCTGTCACCTGCTCTTCTGGCAGAAGACCCAGCGCGGCGAGCTGGAGCGGCCCAGCTACCGGCTCCCCGGCTCGCCCTGGACCGAGATCATGACCCTGGCGTTCCTCGCCTCCGTCTTCGTTCTCATGTACGCCGACGGCGGCGCCGGACGCACCACCGTGCTGTGCGTCCCGCTGATCGTCGCCGCCCTGGTCGCCGGATGGTTCGGCATCCGCGGCCGCGTCGCCCGCGCCTCGAACGACACCGTGTGACCGCTGGCGCGGACACCGAACCCCGACCAGCCGGCGCCGCCGCGTGACCCGCGCGGCGCCCCCCCCGAGAAGCAGGAAGTGATGTTCAGCAGTTCCCCCGCGGACGCACCCCTTGTCCGTGAACCCCTCCACGCCCCGGTCGCCCACCTCATCCGCGGTGGCGTGACCGAGGGCATCCACTACGGCTCCGTCGTCGTCCTCGGCGCCGACGGCCGGGTCGAGTTCCAGCTCGGCGACATCGAGGCCGCGTTCTACCCCCGCTCGGCCCTCAAGCCCGTCCAGGCCGTCGCCATGGTCCGCGCGGGACTGCCCCTCGACGGCGAACTGCTCTCGCTCACCGCGGCCAGCCACTCCGGCGAGGAACGGCACCTCGCTGGTGCCCGGCGGATCCTCTCGCTCGCCGGGGTCTCCGAGGATGCCCTGCGCAACGTTGCGGACATGCCGTTCGGTGCGGCTGTCCGGGACGAGTGGATCCGGGAGGGGCGTGGGCCGTCGCGGCTCGCCCAGAACTGCTCCGGCAAGCACGCGGCGATGCTGTACACGTGCGTGCTCAACGACTGGCCCCTTGAGGGGTATCTCGACCCCGCGCATCCCCTCCAGCAGGCGATCGCCGAGATCGTGGAGGATCTGACCGGGCAGCGGATCGCGCGGGTGACGGTGGACGGGTGCGGGGCTCCGTTGTTCTCCGTGTCCCTGCACGGCCTGGCTCGGGCCGCCGCGCGGATCGCGTCCGCTGCTCCCGGTACTCCTGAGGCCCGGGTCGCCGACGCGATGCGGTCGCATGCGGAGATGGCGTCCGGGGCGGGGCGTGACGTGGCCGCGCTGATGAAGGCCGTGCCGGGGCTGCTTGCCAAGGACGGGTTCGAAGGGGTCGAGGTGGCGGCGCTTCCGGACGGGCGGGCCGTTGCCGTGAAGATCTCCGACGGGGCGAACCGGGCGCGGATTCCTGTGGCCGCGGCGGCGCTTGCCCGCGCCGGGGTCTCGCCGGATCTGCTCACGGACTTCCAGGGGGAGGCGCTTCTCGGGGGTGGCGTCGAGGTCGGGTGTGTGCGGCCCGTTCGTTCGCTGGAACCCGTTGTTCATGCGGCCTGCGCCTAAGAGTCTGCCGGTACTTCTTGTTCGGCGGGTGCGGGCCGAATGTGGCTGGTCGCGCAGTTCCCCGCGCCCCTGGTAAGTGACCCTCGCCTTCTCAGAAAGAGAGCTCTGCATCTCATGACCGTCGTCGTTGCCCGTCGTGAGCACGATCTGCTCGGGGATCGGGACGTTCCCGCCGATGCCTACTGGGGTGTTCACACCCTGCGGGCCACCGAGAACTTCCCCATCACCGGTACGGCCATCTCCGCCTACCCGCACCTCATCGATGCCCTCGCCGCCGTCAAGGAGGCCGCTGCCCTTGCCAATGAGGAGCTCGGGCTGCTGGAGGCGGAGAAGGCGCGGGCCATTGTCGAGGCCTGTCGGGAGATCCGGGACGGGAAGCTGCACGAGCAGTTCGTCGTGGATGTCATTCAGGGCGGGGCCGGGACCTCCACCAACATGAACGCCAACGAGGTCATCGCGAACCGGGCGTTGGAGCTGATGGGGTTCGAGAAGGGGCAGTACAGGTATCTGCATCCGAACGAGGACGTCAACCTCGGGCAGTCGACCAATGACGTCTACCCGACCGCCGTCAAGATCGCGACGGTCTTCGCGGTACGTGGACTGCTCAAGGCGATGGCTGTACTCCAGGATGCATTCGCCCGGAAGGCCGTCGAGTTCCATGACGTGCTCAAGATGGGCCGTACACAGTTGCAGGACGCGGTCCCCATGACGCTCGGTCAAGAGTTCTCCGCCTATGCCGTCATGATTGACGAGGATCGCCACCGTCTTGACGAGGCCGTCCAGTTGATCCATGAGATCAACCTGGGTGCCACGGCCATCGGCACCGGACTCAACGCTCCCGCCGGGTACGCGGAGGCGGCCCGGCGCCACCTCGCGGACATCACCGGCCTCCCGCTCGTCACTGCCGCCAACCTGGTCGAGGCCACGCAGGACTGCGGGGCGTTCGTGCAGATGTCCGGTGTGCTCAAGCGGATCGCCGTCAAGCTCTCCAAGAGCTGCAACGACCTGCGGCTGCTGTCCTCCGGGCCGCGCGCGGGCCTCGGCGAGATCAACCTGCCGCCCGTGCAGGCCGGTTCGTCGATCATGCCCGGCAAGGTCAACCCCGTGATCCCCGAGGTCGTCAACCAGGTCGCCTTCGAGGTGATCGGCAACGACGTCGCCATCACCATGGCCGCCGAGGCCGGGCAGCTCCAGCTCAACGCCTTCGAGCCGATCATCCTGCACTCCCTGTCGGAGTCCCTCACCCATCTGCGCGCCGCCTGTCTGACCCTGGCCGAGCGCTGCGTGGACGGCATCACCGCCAACACCGAGGCGTTGCGCCGGACGGTCGAGAACTCCATCGGCCTGGTCACCGCCCTCAACCCGCACATCGGGTACACGGCCGCGACCGACATCGCCAAGGAGGCCCTCGCCACCGGCCGAGGGGTCGCCGAACTGGTCCTGGAGAAGGGTCTGTTGCCGGCCGAGAAGCTCGCCGACCTGCTGCGGCCCGAGGTCGTCGCGGGCACGGGTCCGGCGATCGCCTGACCCACCGGTGACCCACTCCTGACCTGGGGGCGACCCCGCGACGAGGCTCCAGGACCGGCACGGAGGCACAATGGTGATCATGACAACGACGTCGTCCCTCGCCTTCCAGCCGGTCCTGGAGCGCATCGCCGAGGAGATCGCGCGCACCCCCGGCCGCGGCCGGGCCGCCGACTACATCCCCGCGCTCGCCGCCTGCGATCCGCGCAGCTTCGGCATGGCCGTCGCGGAGCTGGACGGCACGGTGTACGGCGTGGGGGACTGGCGCGAGCCCTTCTCGACCCAGTCGATCACCAAGGTCTTCACCCTCGCCCTCGACCTGGCCCGCGAGGGAGACGAACTCTGGGAGCACGTGGGCCGCGAGCCCTCCGGCAACCCCTTCAACTCCCTGGTCCAGCTGGAGTACGAGAGCGGCATCCCGCGCAACCCGTTCATCAACGCGGGCGCGCTCGTCGTCACCGACCGCCTCCACAGCCGTACCGGAGACGCGTCGGGCGAACTGCTCGCCTTCCTCCGCGAGGAGAGCGGCAACCCGTCCCTGGACTTCGACCAGGAAGTCGCCGCGTCCGAGTCCGCCCACGGCGACCGCAACGCGGCCCTGGCCCACTTCATGGCGTCCTACGGCAACATCGACAACGACGTCCCGCTCCTGCTCGACCAGTACTTCCGCCAGTGCTCGATCCGGGCCTCCTGCGCGGACCTCGCCCTCGCCACCACGTTCCTGGCCCGCCACGGCATCCGCGCCGACGGCACCCGCCTGCTGACCCGTAGCCAGGCCAAGCAGGTCAACGCGGTGATGCTGACCTGCGGAACGTACGACGCGGCGGGCGAGTTCGCGTACCGGGTCGGTCTGCCGGGGAAGAGCGGGGTGGGCGGCGGCATCATCGCGGTGGTGCCGGGCCGGTGCACGCTGTGCGTATGGAGTCCGGGCTTGGACGAGCGAGGCAATTCGGTGGCAGGCATGGCGGCCCTGGACCGCTTCACGACGTTGACAGGCGTGTCGATTTTCTAGAAGGGCAAGTGCACCCACCTGTTTTTTAGGGGCGCGGGGCTGTATCGATATGCGGCTCCGCCGCGTGGGCGCGACCAGCCCCAACGGATCCGCAGTTGACCACGAACCGGTCACCACCCCGTCCCCTCCCAGCAACCCAACGCTGACACGCTGCTGACGTGCCGGCCATACCTCCCATAGACCTCCGCCGCTGCCAGATCCTAGGTCTGGCCGGCACCGCCTTCCTGGCCGCAGGCGGCGAGACATCCGGCGCCCTCCCAGTAAGCCAACTCCTCACCCCGTCCTCCCCACTGGCAGCCCTGGGCCTGGTAGGTGCCTACTTCGGTGTAGTGCTCCTGATAGCCGCCTGGCTCCTCCTGGGACGCCTGGTCCGCAGCCCCGAACCCCCCAGCACCCGCGCCCTCATGGCGGTCCTGGTCATCTGGTCGGCACCCTTGCTCGTCGCGCCCCCGCTCTTCAGCCGGGACGTCTACAGCTACCTCGCCCAGGGCGCGATGGCCGACGCCCACATGGACGTCTACACCTACGGCCCGGCCCACCTCGGCGGTCCGCTCGCGGACGAGGTCGCCCCCATGTGGCAGCACACCGGCGCCCCCTACGGCCCGGTGTTCCTCGCCCTCGCCTCCGCGCTCGCCGGACTGACCCGAGGTGAGATCCCGGCCGGCCTCTTCGGTATGCGGCTGGTCGCCCTGCTCGGCGTCGCGCTGATGGCCGCCGCCCTGCCCCGCCTCGCCCGCCACAGGATCTCTGCTGGAACGTCTCGGCAGCGACCTCGCCCCGCTCGCCGTACCGGCCTGGCACGCCTTCGGCATCGTGGCGGCTATCGCCCTGATCGGCCACATATGGCTGCGCCTGCGTCCGCGTCCCGTGTACGCCCTCGGTCTCAGCCTCGCGACGGTCGCCGCCCTCGGACCGGCGATCCGCCCTTGGTACGCCCTGTGGGGACTGTTCCTCATAGCGGCGGCCGCGCCCGACGCCTCGGTGCGGCGCCGGGTCGCGGCCGTGACCGGTGTCCTCGCGCTCGCCACCCTGCCGAACGGGGGCCCGGCCGACGCCGGACAACTCGTACTGGCCGTCTCCGGCGGTGTGCTCGCCCTGGTCGTGCTGGTGCAGGCGCACCAGACCGCACAGGCCCCGGCACACGGACGTACGGCATGAAGGCCCCCGCCCTCGCCCCCGCCACCGACCGCGGCCGGCTGCTGCTCGTCCTGGCCCTGGCCGCCGCCGTCACCGCCTTCACCGCGACCGTGCCGCTCCTGCGCGACTGGTTCGACCTGCGCGTCTACCACGGCGCCGTCGACAGCTGGGTCCACCACGGCGGAGGGCTCTACGACTACCGGGTGCCGGGGACGTCGTACGGCTTCACCTACCCGCCGTTCGCCGCCGTCGCGATGCTGCCGATGTCCCTGCTGGGCCTGCGCGCCGCGATCGCCGTCGGCCTGCTGCTCAACCTGGGCGCCCTGGCCGTGGTGATGCGCCTGCTCACCGGCCGGGCCTGGCGGCGCTACGGCTGGTACGGGTGCGCGCTGGCCGGCTGCGGGCTCGCGCTGTTCGAACCGCTCCGGGACACCTTCAGCTTCGGCCAGGTCAACCTCCTGCTGCTGGCGCTCGTCCTCACCGACGCCTGGCTGCTGCGGACGGGACGGGCGCGGTGGGCCGGGATCGGGATCGGCCTGGCCGCCGCGGTGAAGCTGACGCCGGCCCTGTTCATCGGGCTGCTGCTGGTGGCCAGGCGGTGGCGCGAGGCCGCCGTCGCGACCCTCGTGGCGGTCGCGGCCACCGGGTTCGCGGCCGTCGTCGCACCTGGTGCCTCGCGCTTCTACTGGACCGTGGCGATGTGGGACACCAGCCGGGTGGGGCGCCTGGACTACGTCTCCAACCAGTCCCTCCAGGGGATCCTGGCCCGGCTCGGCGAGACGGACCGCGCGGTCTGGGCGGCGGCCGTGCTGGTGACCCTGGCCGTCTGGGCGGTGCGGGCCCGCCGCGCGGTGGCGGCGGGGGACTGGGCGGCCGCGTTCGCGCTCACCGGGCTGACCGCCTGCCTGGTCAGCCCGATCACCTGGGTGCACCACCTGGTGTGGCTGCTGCCGTCCTTCGCCGTGCTGGTCCGCGCCGGGCACCCGCGGATCGCGGGCGCCCTCTACGCGGTCCTGTGCACCAGCGTGGTGTGGCTGTGGTTCGACGACGCCTCCGGCATCGACGGCTTCCTCGGCAGCAACACCTACACCTGGATCACCCTGGGGCTGCTGGTGTGGCTGCCGGTGCGTCAACTCCGTTCCACAGAACCGAACTTGGCGCGCAACACCAGCGCCACGGCACCCGCGCCCAGGACCGCGGCAGCCATGATGGCACCGGTCGTGGCCCAGCCCGGCCCGTCGTCCTCCGGAGTCACGGCCGCCGCGGCCGCCACGGCCTCGGGACCGGGCCGCGGCCTCGCCCGCAGCGCGTCCAGCGAGCCCACCGGATCCACCCGCCCGGCCGCGCCGAACCCCCAGTCGAGCAGCTCGCGCGCCTCCTCGTAGACGGTGAAACCGCCGCCCGCCTGGGGGTTCATCACCGTGACGACGAGCGTGCGGCCGCCCCGGTGGGCCGCGGCCACCAGCGTGTTGCCGGCGTGGGTGGTGTAGCCGTTCTTGATCCCGATCAGGCCCTTGTACGGCTCCACGCCGTCGGCCCCGGTCAGCAGCCGGTTGGTGTTCTGGATCCCGTACGACCACCTGCCGCCACCGGGGAAACGGGCCTCGGCCGTGCCGCAGTACCGGGCGAAGTCGGGGTTGCGCAGCCCGGCCCTGCCGAAGACGGCCAGGTCGTACGCCGAGGAGACCTGGCCGGGGGTGTCGTAGCCGTCGGGCGAGCGGACGTGGGTGTCCCGCGCGCCCAACTCCCGCGCCTTGACCTGCATCCGCTCGGCGGTGAAGCGCCAGCCGCCGCCGAGCCGGGCCAGGACGTGCACGGCGTCGTTCCCGGAGTTGAGGAAGACCCCGCGCCACAGGTCCGACACTCGGTACGTCTGCCCCTCCCTGACGCCCACCAGACTGCTGCCCGGGCCCACGTCCGCCAGTTCGTCCTGTCCGACGCGGTGCCGGATCCCGCCGGGCAGCACCGGCAGCACGGTCAGGGCGAACAGGGTCTTGAGGGTGCTCGCGGGCGGCAGCTTGCGGTGCGCGTCGTGCGCGGCGAGCACCGCCCCGCTCGTCGCGTCGGCCACCACCCAGGACAGTGCCGAGACGTCCGGCACCCGCGGAGCGTCCCGGTGGGGCCGGACCTGGACGCCGGAGCGGTACAGCAGGGCGGACGGCGCGGCCTGGGCCCCGTGCGGCACGACGGGGTCGGGACCCACGTGGGCCGACGCCGTCACGGGAGCGAACGCCAGCAGACCCACCGCGCACAGCACACAGGCTGAGGCGGCCGTCCGGGAGGAAGATCCGATTGTCATATCGCAAAGCTAGGAACGGACCCGCTCCGAGCAGCGCTGCCCGGGCCGAGCGACCGCCGCGAGCACCCGGATGGCATAGGGATACCGGGTGACGCCGACCTGCGGGGCGCCACCGGCCCACCGGGTGACGTGGCCTACGGCCTGCTGCCGCCCAGGTCCTCGGTGATGGTGCGGGTCGCGGAAATCAGCAGGCCGCCCAGCTCGGGCAGGCGCTCACGGGTGACCCGGGTCGCCGGGCCCGAGATGCTGACGGCCGTGGTGACCGCCCCGGTGTGGTCGTGGACGGGCGCGGCGACGCAGCGGATGTCCTGCTCGTTCTCCACGTCGTCGACCGCGTACCCGCGCTCCCGGATGACGTCCAGCTCGGCGAGCAGCTTCTCGGGGGTGGTGATGGTGGTCGCCGTACGGGCCGGCATGCCCGCCGCGATCACCGTGCCGACCACGTCCTCCTTGGCGTGGGCGAGGAACACCTTGCCGGTCGCCGTGCAGTAGGCGGGCAGCCGGCCGCCGATCCGGGAGTGCATGCGGACCGCCCGGGGGCTCTCCACCTTGTCGATGTAGACGATCTCCGGCGGGTCGAAGGAGACCAGGTGGACCGTCTCGCCGCTCTCCGCGGCCAGCCGGTGCAGCACGGGCGCGGTGATCTGCCGGGTGTCCCGGCGCTCCAGATAGGCCTGCCCGAGCAGGGCGTTCTGCGGGCCGAGACGGTAGCGGCCCGACTCGGGGTCCTGGTCGACGAGTCGTACGTCCTTCAGGGGGGCGACGAGCCGCAGAACCGTGCTCTTGCTCAGCTCCAGGCCGGTGGCGAGGTCGCTGAGCGTAGCGCCGTGCGGATGGCTTCGGTCCTCGGCGAGGTACATCAGGATGCCGAGGGCGCGGCGCAGGGAGGACGAGGCGTTGCGGCGGGGTGCGGAGTCGTCGGCGGTGACCATGCAGGCATCCTAGCGTGCTGCATTGCAAAACTCAGTATCACATATTGAAATCGATGGTTGACGGTCTCGAAAATCCGGGGCTAGCTTCTGCGCATCGCATTACGAAACGTTGTTTTGCAATGCAGAACCCCGTCCCCCGAAGGGTGTCCCCGATGAGATTCCGTCACCGTACCCGGCCTTTGATGGCGATTTGTGTGAGTGTGACTGGTGCCGCACTGCTGTCCGCGTGCACCTCGGCCGCCGGCTCGACCGGCTCGTCCTCCTCCGCCCAGTCCTCGACCCTCCAGGAGGTCATCAAGCGCGGCACGCTCAACGTGGCCAGCTGTCTGACCTTCCCGCCGTTCGGCTCGACCAGCAAGGACAACAAGCCGCAGGGCTTCGACGTCGACGTGGCGACCGCCATGGCCACCGCGCTCGGCGTCAAGGTGAAGATCGTCGACACCACCTCCGCCAACCGCATCCCGAACCTTCAGACCAAGAAGGTCGACGCGGTCGTCTGCAACTTCACCACCACCGCGGAGCGGGCCAAGCAGGTCTCCTTCAGCGACCCGTACATCGTCGCGGGCGAGGTCATGCTGGTGAAGAAGTCCAGCGGCATCTCCACCCTCAAGGACCTCACCGGCAAGACGGTCGCCGTCACCAAGGGCTCCACCAACGGCGACGCGGTCAAGGCGGGCAACCCCAAGGCGAAGATCCAGGAGTACGACACCTCGTCCGCGGCCGTCCTCGCGGTCAAGCAGGGCCAGGCCGACGCCATGGTCGAGGACTCCAACTTCCTCAACTACCAGGCGAAGCTGGACCCTTCGCTCAAGGTCACCAAGGACTCCGTGGTCCCGCTGGAGTACAACGGCATCGGCCTCCCGCTCGGCGACGCCACCTGGATCCAGTGGGTCGACACCTGGCTGCGCGAGTTCAACACCTCAGGGCAGGCCGACGCCCTCTACAAGAAGTGGTTCGGCGTCAGCCGCTCCTTCCCGCTCAACCCCTCGTACTGATACGGCCGCCCAGGAGTACTCATGCTCACCGACTGGACGTACGCCCTGAGGGACTGGACCACCTATGTCGACGCGGCCTGGCTGACGCTGCGCCTGTCGCTGGCCGCCTTCGCCCTGGCGTGCGCCCTCGGCCTGCTCGGTGCCGCCGCCCGCAGATCCCGTCACCGGGTGCCGCGGGCGGTCGCCGCCGTCTACGTCGAGGTCATCCGCAACACCCCTGTCCTGCTCCAGATGTTCGTCGCCTACTTCGCGCTCCCGTCCGCGGGGCTCCGGCTCACCCCGGTCCAGGCGGGTGTGTTCGCCCTCGGCATCAACGTCGGCGCCTACCTCACCGAGATCTTCCGCGCCGGAATCCAGGCCGTGCCGAGCGGCCAGCGCGAGGCGGCCCGCGTCCTGGCGCTGAGCCCGTCCCGCGCCTTCGCCCACGTGGTCCTGCCGCAGGCGCTGCGCAACGTCTACCCGGCCGTGGTCAACCAGCTCGTCCAGATCATCCTGGGCTCCTCGCTGCTGTCGGCGATCTCGGTCCCCGAGCTCACCGGCACCTCCATGGTCATCAACTCCCGCACCCTGCTGACCGTCCAGGTCTTCGGCATCGCGGCGATCCTCTACCTGTTCCTGACCAACCTGGTCGTGTTCGCCGCCGGGTTGGTGGGCCGGGTGGCGTTCAAGCCGCCGCTGCGCCCGGCCGCCGTACGACCCCGGCCGCTGGACGCCGTACGACGGCTGCTGCCGGCTCTTCCGCGTCGTAAGGAGGCCTGATGGACTGGTCGATCGTCTCCGACAACCGCGACCTGTACCTCTCCGGGCTGTGGGCCACCGTCCTGCTGTCCCTCGCGGCCATCGCCACCGCCACGCTCACCGGGCTGCTGGTCGCCGCCGTGCGCACGAGCCGGATCCCGGTCCTGGCCCAACTCGCCCGCGGCTACCTGGAGGTGTTCCGCGGCACCCCGTTGCTGATCCAGATGCTGTTCATCTACTTCGGCGCGGCCTACCTGAGCGGCTTCGGCATCACCGTCTTCGGAGCCGCGCTGCTCGCCCTCACCCTCTACCAGGGCGCCTACATCGCCGAGATCTTCCGGGCCGGCATCGAGGCCGTCCCGCGCGGACAGTGGGAGGCCTCGCGCGTCCTCGGGCTCGGACGGGTGCGGACCTTCCTGAGCGTGATCCTGCCGCAGACCCGCGCGATCGTGCTGCCCCCGCTGGTCGGCCAGTACCTCTCCCTGATCAAGGACACCTCGATCGCCGTCGTCATCGGCTACGTCGAGCTGGTGCGCCAGGGACAGGCCGTCATCGACCGTGTCGGCGACCCGGGGACCTCCTATCTCGCCGTCGCCGTCCTGTACTTCGTCATCTGCTATCCGCTGTCGGTCCTGGTACGGCGGATGGAGAGAAAGGCCGTCCTCGCATGACCAGCACCCTCACCGACCGGCAGACCGCGAGCGTCTCCCTGACCGGCGTGCACAAGAGCTTCGGGAACCTGGAGGTCCTCAAGGGCGTCGACATCGACGTCGCACCCGGAGAGGTCGTCGTCCTCATCGGCGCCAGCGGCTCCGGCAAGTCCACCCTCCTGCGCATCATGTGCGACCTGGAGCGCGCCGACAGCGGCGAAGTCTGGGTCAACGACGTGCCGTTGCACGACCGCAAGCGCGCACCCGAGATCTTCGGCCATGTCGGCATGGTCTTCCAGCAGTTCAACCTCTTCCCGCACAAGACCGCCCTGGGCAATGTGACGTTGGCGCTGCTCAAGGTGCGCGGGCTCGGCAAGGCGGAGGCGGAGAAGCGCGGACGCGAGGTGCTGGCCAGGGTCGGTCTCGCCGACAAGGCGGACTCCTACCCGGCTCAGCTCTCCGGCGGCCAGCAGCAGCGCGTCGCCATCGCCCGCGCCCTCGCCATGGACCCGGCGATCATGTTCTTCGACGAGCCGACCTCCGCGCTCGACCCCGAACTGGTCGGCGAGGTCACCGGCGTCATGCGCTCCCTCGCCGAGGAAGGCATGACGATGGTCGTGGTCACCCACGAGATGCGGTTCGCGCGGGACACCGCCGACCGGGTCGTCTTCATGGACGGCGGGGTCGTCCTCGAACAGGGCCCGCCGGAGCAGGTGTTCGGCAGCCCGGCCGAGGCGCGCACCCAGCAGTTCCTGCACCGGGTGCTGGACACGTGAGGGCTCGTCACTCCACCTCGCCCGAAGTCGTGTGCGTCGGCGAGACCATGGCCGTCCTCGTCCCGCCCGACGAGGAGCCCCTCGAACGGCAGCGCGTGCTGCGCCTGGAGGTGGGCGGTGCCGAGTCCAACGTGGCTTGTGGGCTTGCCGCGTTGGGGCACCGCGTGGCCTGGGTGAGCCGCGTCGGCGACGATCCGCTCGGTCGCCGGGTCCTCGCGGACCTCAAGGGCCGTGGTGTGGACGTCGGTTGGGTCGAGACCGACCCGGACCGGCCGACCGGCGTGTACTTCAAGGACACCGGCCCGGCGGGCACCGGCACGTACTACTACCGCATGGGCTCGGCGGCCACCCGCATGGGACCGGACCTCGCGAAGACGTGCCAGGCTCGGGTGGTGCACCTCAGCGGCATCACCCTTGCCCTGTCGGACAGTTGCGCGGACCTGGTCGCGGAGATCGTCGTACGCCGGGCCGTCCCCGGCGCGACCGTCTCCTTCGACGTGAACCACCGGCCCGCCCTGTGGCGCCACCGGGACCCGGCGACAGCCCTGCTGGAACCGGCCCGTCACGCCGACATCGTCTTCGTCGGCCGCGACGAGGCGGAGGCGCTCTGGGGCACCGCCAAACCGGAGGAGATCCGCGACCTGCTGTCGCCCGCCCCGGTCGTCGTCGTGAAGGACGCGGACCACGGGGCGACGGCGTACACCGCCGACGGCGAGGAGGTGTTCGTCCCCGCACCGGATTCGCGGATCGTCGAACGCGTGGGCGCGGGCGACGCGTTCGCGGCCGGATTCCTCGCGGCCCACCTCGAAGGCAGGGGTACGGCGACGGCGTTGCGCCTGGGCCATCTGATGGCCGCCGCGGCCCTGGCGACCGGCGGAGACGTGCCCACGGCACCCGACCGGGCCGAACTGGACCGCCTGCTCACCCTCGACGAGGGGGAGTGGTCGACCCTGCGCCTGGGTTAGCCGGCGGGCAGGGTCGGCTGGATGCGCCGCAGGAAGGTCGCGTTGTCCGGGGTCTCGCGCATGCGCTGGATCAGCGTCTCCAGGTTGCCCTGGCCGTCGCCGTTCTGCAGGACCCGGCGCAGCCCGCGTACGGCGGTCAACTCCGCCGGAGTCAGCAGGAGTTCCTCGCGGCGGGTGCCCGAGGGGGTGACGGCGACGGCCGGGAAGACACGGCGGGAGGCGAGTTCGCGGTCGAGGCGCAGCTCCATGTTGCCGGTGCTCTTCAGCTCCTCGAAGTAGAAGTCGTCGGCACGGGAGCCGGTCTCCACCAGCGCGGTGGCGAGGATGGTGAGCGAACCGGCCTCCTCGGTGAGCCGGGCGGCACCGAAGAACTTCTTCGGCCCGATCAGCGCGGTCGCGTCGACACCGCCGCTGAGGGTACGGCCGTTGCCGCTCGCCGCGTTGTTGTGGGCCCGGCACAGCCGGGTCAGGGAGTCGAGCAGGATCACGACGTCCTGGCCGGCCTCGACGAGCCGCTTGGCCCGCTCGATCACCAGCTCGGCGAGCGCGATGTGCTGCTTGGGTGAGCGGTCGAAGGTCGAGGCGTACACCTCGCCGCGCACGGAGCGCCGCATGTCGGTGACCTCCTCGGGCCGCTCGTCGAGCAGCACCACCATGAGGTGGCATTCGGGGTGGTTGCCGGCGACCGCGGCCGCGATCTGCTGGAGCATGACGGTCTTGCCGGTCTTCGGCGGGGCCACGATCAGCCCGCGCTGGCCCTTGCCGACGGGGGCGATCAGGTCGGCGATCCGGCCGGTCAGCCCGGACGCCGGGTGTTCGAGGCGGAGCCGCTCCTGCGGGAAGAGCGGGGTGAGGTCGTGGAAGCGGGGGCGCCTGATGTCTCGCGTGTGCCCGTTGACCCGGGCGACCTCGGTGAGGGCGCGCTGGGTGCCGCGCACCCCGTCGACGACGTCGCCCTTGCGCAGGCCGAACCGGCGGATCAGCGCGGGGGAGACCTGGGGGTCGGAGGGCGTGGGCAGCAGGTCCGGGCCACGGAGGTGCCCCTTCCCGTTCGTGTCGATGTCGAGCACGCCGGTGACGGCCCGGACCGGGATCTGCTGCTGGTTCTGGGGGGTTTCCAGTGTGGTGGTCATGATGGTCGGTCCTCTCGGGGACGGAAGGCATGAGACATGCGGAAGGGAGGGGGGAAGCCGCGACTTCGGGAAGGCGGACATGGCGCCTTCGGGCGGCGAGAGACAGCACCTCAAGAGGTGTTGAGAAGAAGCCGGTACATCGACCGGCGAAGGAAGGAGAACTGGCACCGGCGCCCTGACCGGGCGTACACAAGTGCTAGCAGGACCGTACCACGACGGCTCAGCGCGCGGCGAGAAGTCCGTACAGCAGCGGGATCCGCGGCTCGGGGAGCCGCCACCAGCCGGACGCGGTCCGCGTCATCCGCGGCCAGCGGGGCCACGGCAGTTCGTCGCTCTCGCGGAGCCGCCGGACACTCAGTCCTGCTCCGGTCAACGCGGTGACGACCTCTCCTATTCCGTGCATCCACTCGAAACTTTCCGTGGCGCCCTCGACGGCCGGACCGTCGGTGTAGGTGTGGGTTGCGTCCCGGTGCACGGGACCGTCCCCGCCCAGGTAGTCGTGGCGCAGCACCAACTCCGGTCCTTCTCCCGGAGCGGGCTTCGGGCCCAGGGAGTTGAGCAGCGGATGGAACTCGACGATGTACAACAGTCCGCCGGGGCGCAGGAGTTGGGCGACCACCCCGGCCCAACGCTCCAGATCGGGCAGGTAGCAGAGTGCTCCCTTCCCGGTGTACACGACGTCGAACCGCCGTCCCTCCAGGGCCTCCACGGCGTCGTACACATTGGCCCGTACGTACTCGGCCTCGACGCCCGCCTCGGCCGCGATCTCGCGCGCGGCCGCCACCGAGGCCTCCGAGAAGTCGAGCCCGACCGCGCGCGCCCCGCGCCGGGCGAGGGCGACCGTCTCCGTGCCGAGATGGCACTGGAGGTGGAGCACGTCACGGCCGGCGAGGTCCCCGAGGTCCTCCCACTCGAACGCGGCGAACCAGCGCTCGGGATCGAGGTCCTGGTCGAGGCCGTAGAACCGGCTGGCGAGGTGGACGGGGGTGCGGGCATCCCAGTTGGCCTGGTTGGCGCGCATCAGCCGTGCGTGCTCGTCGGTGGTCATGAGGACATCCAACCGTGAACCGGGACGCGCCGCGCCGCATACCAGCCATACGAACCCCCGATGACGTTTCGCCGCCGTATTTCTTGTTCGGCCGAAAGGCCCTCCCTACGCTGCGAGCACCGCACTACGGCGGCACGGGACAAGGGACTTCGTCATCATGGGTCGACTGGCCGGGAAAATCGCCTTCATCAGTGGGACAGGAGCTGGAATAGGCCGGGCCGCGGCCGAGATATTCGCCGCCGAGGGCGCGCAGGTATTCGGCTGTGACATCGACGAGGACAGTGCGGCCGAGACCGTGGAAATCGTCGAGAAGGCCGGAGGAGTCATGCGGTCCCTGGCGCCCGTCGACCTGTCCACCCAAGCCGGGGCGCGGGAATGGATCGAGGCCGGTATCGCCGCCTTCGGCGGGATCGACATCCTCTACAACAACGCCTCCGCGCTGCGGAACGGCCCGTTCGCGACCATGCCCGCCGAGGACTGGTACTTCACCATCAAGAACGAGCTGGACATCCCGTACTTCTGTACGCAGGCGGCCTGGCCGCACCTGATCGCGCGCGGCGGCGGGGCGGTCCTGAACGTCGCCTCCGTGGCCGCCGTACGCGGCGCGCCCTTCATGCCGATGGTGCCGCACGGCGCCGCCAAGGGCGGGGTGCTCGCGATGAGCAAGCACCTGTGCGCGGCCGGCGCCCCGCACGGCATCCGCGTCAACACCATCGCCCCCGGCATGACCCGCACCTCCGCGACCGCGCCCTTCCTCGACGACCCGGACGGGCCGAGGGCGCAGCTGGAGGCGCGGATCCCGGTCGGGCGGGTCGGGCAGCCGGAGGACATCGCCCGGGCCGCCGCCTTCCTCTGCTCCGACGAGGCGGCCTTCGTCAACGGTGCCAACCTCATGGTCGACGGCGGCGACAGCGCGATGGCGGGCTGACGTGACCGTGCGACTCGACCACGTGGGCGTCAACGTATGCGACCTCGCCGCCCAGACCGCCTGGTACCAGCGGGCGTTCGGGCTGAAGACGGTCTTCGAGTTCCACCTCGAAGGCCCCGGCCTCAGGGGCGTCGTCCTGGAGCATCCCGACGGCTGGCGCCTCGAACTGCTGGCCCGCCCCGGCTCCGCACCGGGCCTCAGGGCCCCCGACCCGATCACCGCCGCCCTCACCGAGGGATACGGCCACTTCGCGGTCACCACCCCTGAACTCGACCCCGTCCACGTGGCCCTTCTGGCCCATGGAGCGGGCGAGGCCGTCGCACCCGGGCCGTCCCCCGAACCCGGAGTGCGCATGGCCTGGGTCACCGACCCCGAGGGAAATCTCATCGAACTCATAGAGCGACGGAGTACGGAATGACAAGCGTGCTGAAAAGACTCGACAGGGGAACACTCATAGCCTGCTGTCTGGCCGTTGCCGCCGCGCAGCTGTGCATTACCGTGCCCTCGCCGATCAACGGCGAAATACAGGCCGCATTCGGTGCCTCGGGATCCCAGGTCGCCTGGGTGACTTCCGCCTTCATTCTGCCCACCGCGATTCTGGAACTGAATTTCGGTGTGGTGGGCGACCTGTTCGGCCGGAAACGGCTCCTGGTGCTCGGCGGTTTCGTCCTCGCCCTCGGTGAGCTGATCAACGCGCTCTCCCAGAACGTCGAGATGCTGTGGATCGGCCAGGCCCTGGCCGGCATCGGCGCCGCCGCGCTCTTCCCCAGCTCCCTCGCGGTGATCGCGGCCGCCACCCCGGAGGAGAAGGACCGCGCCAAGGCCGTCTCCACCTGGGCGCTGAGCATCTCCCTCGCCTCCGCGGTGGGCCCGCTGTCCTCGGGTGTGCTGGCGACCGTCGCCGACTTCCGCTGGGCGTTCGTCCCGCCGGTGATCCTCGGCCTCGTCGTCGGCATCACCAGCATGGTCATGGTCACCGACTCCAAGGCGCCCGAAGGCCGCACCCTGGACTGGCCCGGCCAGATCACCGTCGCCGTCGGCCTCACCGCCCTGCTCTGGGGCATCATCGAGGGCGGCGACCGCGGCTGGAGCAGCCCGGCGATCGTCGGCAGCCTGACCCTCGCCGCCGTGGCCCTGATCGGCTTCGTGGTCGCCGAGAAGCGCTCCGCCTCGCCGATGTTCAACCTCGACCTGCTGAGGATCCCGTCCTTCGCCGCGGCGGCCGTGGTCGCCCTGGCCGGCATGTTCGGCTTCATCGGCACGGCGTACTGCGTGTCGATCCGCCTCGGCGCGGTCATGCACCTCAGCGCGCTCAAAGCGGGCATGCCGTTCGTGATCCTCCAGCTGATCCCGCTGCTCCTCGCCCCGGTGCTGAGCAAGATGCTGACCCGGGTGGAGCCGCGCTGGCTGCTGGTCGGCGGGCTGCTGCCGATGGCCGCAGGTCAGTTCTGGATCGCCGCCCTGCCCATCACCACCACGTCCCTCGCGGCCTTCATCGGCCCGGTGCTGCTGCTCGGCGTCGGCTTCATCTGCGTGGTCTCCTCGCTGACCTCCGCCGCCGTCAACGCCGTACCGCTCCACATGACCGGCATGGCCTCGGGCGCCACCAGCCTGGTGCGAGAGTTCGGGCAGGGCCTCGGACCGGCCGTGATCAGCACGGTCGCGATGAGCCTCGCCTCCTCCGCCCTGGTCGGCAAGCTCTCCGGCGCCGACGCGGGCATGGAGGCGGCGGCGGGCCCCCTGGCCGTCGTCAACGCCGGCAGCGACAGCGCCCGGGCCGCCGCCCAGGACGCGCTCGCCCACGGCATGGCCGTCGGCGTGGTGATCTGCGGCTGCGCCTCCCTGCTCGGCGCGCTGGTCACCCTGCTGCTGGTGCGCAAGAACGCGACGCGCTCCGCCGCGGAGGCGGCGGTGCAGCCCGCGGCCGCGTGAGCCCGAGGCGTGGCTGAGGGGCCGGATATCCGGCCCCTCTTTTTTTGCGCGCGTGGTGTCGATTCGCCGCGGTCCCGTTCGTCGGTCGGGTGTAGGAAGCTCATGAGGACCGGGAGGAACCATGAAGTACATGCTGCTCGTCTGCGGCGACGACACCAACGACGCCTCGGACATGGCCCCCGTGGAACCCTGGGTCGACGAACTCGGCGACCGTGGCGTACGGCTGCACGGGCACCGGCTCGCCCTGCCCGCCGACGCCGTGACCGTACGGGTACGTGGCGGTGAGGTGCTGCGCACGGACGGCCCCTTCGCGGAGACCAAGGAGTACGTCGCCGGCTTCGACATCCTGGAGTGCGACAGCCTTCAGGAGGCGGTCGAGGCCGCCGCCAAGCACCCCGTGGCCACCATCGGCGCCATGGAGGTGCGCCCGTTCTGGGAGGACGAGGACGCCGAGGGCGAGATCCGGCGCCTGGACGCCGAACTGACGGCCGCGGCCCGCGCCGGGGACGTCGAGCGGACGCTCGCCTGCTATGCGACGGACGCGGAGGTCGTGGCGAACGGTCAGGCCGAGAGGGGCGTAGAGGCGCTCCGCAAGACATGGTCGGAGACCGGGTCGGTCACCCGCGAGGTGCTGGAGTTCCGGGTCCACGTCGACGAGAGCATCGCCTTCGGCCACGCCCTCGTCCGCCTCGACGGCAGGCTCCAGCGCGTCACCACCGGCTACCGCAACGCCGGCCCGCGCTGGCTGATCGTCCACGAGCACGTCACGGAGGCCACGTCATGAAGTACGTCCTGCTGATCTGCACCCCCGTCGACGGCGAGGAACTCAGCCCCGCCGAGATCGCCGAGGACCCCCGCTTCACCTCGTACATCCACGAGGTCCGCAGCCGGGACGTCGTCAAGGGCGGGGCCCGGCTGCGCCCGGCCTCCGACGCCACCACCGTGCGCGTCCAGGGCGACGAAGTCCTGCTCACCGACGGCCCGTTCATCGAGTCCAAGGAGTACATCGCCGGTATCGACATCATCGAGGTCGCCGATCTCGACGAGGCGATCTCCCTCGCGTCCCGGCATCCGGCGGCGCTCGGGGGCGGCTCGGTGGAAGTGCGGCCCGTGTGGGAGTGAGCCCGGAAGAGGCCGTCGCCGCCGCCTTCCGCGAGGAGTGGGGCCAGGTCGTGGCCACCCTGATCCGGGTGACCGGCGACTGGGACCTCGCCGAGGAGTGCGCGCAGGACGCCTTCGCCCAGGCACTCGACCGGTGGCGGCGCGACGGAGTCCCGCGCCACCCCGGCGCCTGGCTCACCACGACCGCCCGCCACCGGGCCATGGACGTGCTGCGCAGGGAGGCGGTGGGCGCGCGGAAACTGAGGGAGGCGGCGATGCTGACACCCGGCGAAGAGCCGTACGGCGACGGTGACTTCGAGGCGTCGTACGACGACAGCGGCGTCCGGGACGACCGACTGCGCCTGATCTTCACCTGCTGCCACCCCGCACTGCACATCGAGGCGCGGGTCGCGCTGACCCTGCGCACCCTCGCCGGCCTCACCACCCCGGAGATCGCCCGCGCCTTCCTCGTCCCCGAGGCGACGATGGCGCAGCGCCTGGTGCGCGCCAAGAAGAAGATCCGCAACGCGGGCATCCCGTACCGCGTCCCGCCCGCCCACCTCCTGCCCGAGCGCACGACGGGCGTGCTCGGCGTGCTGTACCTCCTCTTCAACGAGGGGTACGCGGCCACCTCGGGCGCCGATCTCGTACGACGGAACCTGTGCACGGAGGCGATCCGGCTGGCCCGCGTCCTGGCCGCCCTCATGCCCGACGAGCCCGAGGCCCTCGGCCTGCTCGCGCTGCTCCTCCTGCACGACGCCCGCCAGGAGACCCGGGTGGACGTGGCGGGAGAGCTGGTGACGCTGGAGGACCAGGACCGCACGGCATGGGACCACGCCGAAGTCGACGAGGGCGCCGCCCTGTTGGAGACCGCGCTGCGCCGGGGGCGTCCCGGGCCGTACCAGATCCAGGCCGCGATCGCCGCCTGCCACACCACGGCGGCCACCGCGGAGGACACCGACTGGGCCGACATCGCCGCCCTGTACGGCGAGTTGATGCGCTTCGTCCCCTCGGCCGTGGTCCGCCTCAACCGCGCGGTGGCCGTCGGCATGGCGGAAGGCTTCGACGCGGGACTGGCGCTGGTCGCCGAGTTGGAACACGAGGGCGAGCTGAGCGGCTACCACCTGCTCCCGGCCACGCGCGCCGACCTGCTGCGCCGCAGCGGCCGTAGGAAAGAGGCGGCCGAGGCGTACGAGCGGGCGCTGGACCTGGTGGAGAACGAGACCGAGCGGAACTTCCTGGAAAAACGTCTGGCGGAGTGTCGATCCGCGTAGGGGCCGTTCGTCGGTGGGGTGAAAGGCAACCCCGAGACACCGGAGGTCCCCATGACCCCCACCGACATGAATGCCACCGACATGGCCGGAACCGACACCCGCCGCTGGTACGCCCTCTGCCTGCTCTGCGTCGCCGGATTCATGGTGATCCTCGACGCGCAGATCGTCGTCCTCGCCCTGCCGTCGATCGCGGACGGTCTTGGCGTCTCCGCGAGCGGCGCCCAATGGGTGATGAGCGCCTACCTGCTGAGCTTCGGCGGACTGCTCCTGCTCGGCGGCCGGATCGCCGACCTGCTGGGCCGCCGCCGGGTCTTCATGACCGGCACCCTGCTGTTCGGACTGTCCTCGCTGCTGTGCGGGCTGGCCGGTACGGCGGGCGTCCTGATCGCCGCCCGCGCCGTACAGGGCGTGTCGGCCGCCGTCATGGCACCGACCGCGCTGTCGATCCTGCTGAACACCTTCGAGGAGGGCTCCGAGCGCAACAAGGCCCTCGCCGTCTGGTCCGGCAGTGGCGGCTTCGGTGCCACCGCGGCGCTGCTGATCGGCGGCCCGCTCACAGACGCGTTCGGCTGGCGGTGGGTCTTCTTCCTCAACGTCCCGGTGGCGCTGCTCCTGCTGGCCCTGAGCCCGGTGCTGCTGCGCGAGAGCCGCATGGAGACACGAACCCGTTCCTTCGACCCGCTGGGCGCCCTCACCGCCACCGGCGCGCTGGTCGCCTGCGTCTACGCCGTGGTCGGGGCGCCCCACGCCGGATGGCTCTCGGCACGGACGACCGGCCTGCTGGTCCTCGCCGCGGTGATGACCCTCGTCTTCGTCCGGACCGAGTCGAGGGTGCCCGCCCCGCTGGTGCCCCTGCGACTGCTGCGCTCCCGCACGGTCAGCGGCGCCAACCTGGTTGTCTTCTTGCTCGGCGCCACCTGCTTCGGCATGTCGTACACCCTGTCCCAGTACGGCCAGGAGGTCCTCGGCTGGTCCCCGCTGCGCTTCGGCCTCGCGAACGTGGTCATGCCGTTGGGCGCGGTCGTCGGTTCCTACGCCGGTCAGGCCCTGGTGACCCGGCTCGGCGCCCGCAGGGTCGCGGCGGGCGGCTTGACGCTGGTCGGCGCGGCGGCCCTGCTGCTCAGCGGGGTCCCGGTGCACGGCACCTTCGTTGAGGACCTCCTGCCCGCCCTGCTGCTGTTCGGCCCGGGCGTAGGCGCCTGCGCGGTGGCCGGCTCCATCGCCTCGCTGACCGGGGTGGGGGAGTGCGACTCGGGCGTGGCCTCGGGCATCCAGAC
This sequence comes from Streptomyces sp. NPDC047072, assembly GCF_040643855.1. Taxonomy (NCBI): domain Bacteria; kingdom Bacillati; phylum Actinomycetota; class Actinomycetes; order Kitasatosporales; family Streptomycetaceae; genus Streptomyces; species Streptomyces sp. NPDC047072. The sequence continues at coordinate 24,219 of NZ_JBEYVC010000030.1, forward strand.
GGCGGCTTTCCAGATCGGCGGAGCGCTCGGGGTAGCCGTAGTAACCATCTTCTACACGACGGGGATACCGACGGCCGGCTATCAAGCAGCATTCACGGCGTGCGCGGTTCTTGCGGCGACCGGACTGACCTGCACGATGGCATTGCCGGGCCCGATGTCACACCTAAGGGGCGCGGGACGTGTCAATATGCGGCTCCGCCGCGTGGGCGCGACCAGCCCCCACCGACCCGCAGACGACCTCACCCGTCAAGCGCATTAGTGATCGCCTTCACCCCACCATGCGCCGCATACCCCCCATCCACCGTGATCTCCGCCCCATTCACATAAGACGCCTCGTCGGACAGCAGATAGACGACCAGCGGCGCCACTTCATCAACCGTCCCCGCCCGCCCCTGAGGCGTCATCGCAAGATGCGCCCCCACGAAGACCGGATTCGCGGACTCCATCAACGGAGTCTCGATGTACCCGGGATGGATGAGATTCGTCCGGATCCCCCGAGGCGCCAACTCCAGCGAAGCCACCTTCGACAGCCCCCGGAGCGCCCACTTGCTGGCCGTATAAGCCACCGCATGATGGGCGGTCAAACCGGCCACAGACCCGACGTTCACGATCGACGAGCCGGCCGGCATCAGCGGAGCCAGCGCCTGGATCCCCAGCATCGCCCCCGTCGTGTTCACCGCGAACGCCCGGTTCCAGTCCGCGAGTTCGACCTGCCCGAGCCGAGCCCGCACAGGAATCCCCGCGTTGTTGACGAGCCCGTGCACGACATTGAGCCCGCTCGCGAGACTCGCCCAGTCCTCCGGCGAGGACACGTCCAGATGCCGATACGAAACGTCCAACCCGTCGGCCCGCAGCGCCGCCGCCAGCTTCGTGCCCGCCTCGTCGAGCACGTCGGTGGCGATCACGGCCGCCCCCTCCCGCGCGGCCGCCGCCACCTCCGCGGCGCCCTGCCCCTGCGCGGCCCCGGTGACGACGACGGTACGGCCCGCCAGACGCGTACGGCTCACGGTTCCTCCAATGCGGAATCGGGATGTCTCCCGTCCACGCTAGGAAGCCGCGGACAGCTCCGGAAACGCGTGTTCCTCATGGCTGTCATCCGCGACGGCGATCTCCTGGTTCAGCGACTCGCCGACCTTCCGCACGGTCTCCCGCAGCCACCGGTGCGCGGGGTCGGCGTGCCGGTTGTGGTGCCAGTACATGGCCTCCACCAGCGGCACGTCCGGGAACGGCGTCGGTACGACCGCACAGCGCGCGAAACCCTCGTAGCGCCGGGCGAGCCGCTCCGGCACCATCGCCACCAGGTCGGTGCCGCTGACCAGGAACGGCAGCACACTGAAGCCGGGCGTGCTGACCTGCACCCTCGGCGTGATGCCGAGGGTCTCCAGCTGGCGCTCGGCGGGGGTGTGGCTCTTGCCGATGGCGCAGGCGGCGTGGGGCATCTCCGCGAGGTCGCGCAGTCCGAGCCGCCCGTCCACGACCCGCGGATTGTCCGGGTCGACGAGGCACACGAACCGGTCGTGCATGACCGCCTCGCTCACGCCCGGCAGCTGATAGCCGAGCGGCACGATCATCAGGTCGTGGCAGCGCAGATGCGTCTCGTTCTCCAGCTGCCCGTCCACGATGGGGTGGAAGTCGATCCGGACCCCGGGCGCCTCCTCCGCGATGACGCGCAGCAGCGGCTCCACGAGCACCGTCATCACGTAGTCGGACATCACCACCGAGAACCGCTGCCTGCTGCGGCCCGGATCGAAGTGCCGGGTCAGCGACAGCGCCTCCTCCGCCTTGTGCAGGGAGGCCTGGACGACCGGCAGCAGCCGCTCCGCCAGGGGCGTCAGCTCGTACTCGCGGCCGACCCGCACCAGCAGCTCGTCGTTGAAGTGCCGGCGCAACCGGGCCAGCGAGCCGCTCATCGCGGACTGGCTGGTGGACAGCCGGACGCCCGCGTGGGTGACGTTCTTCTCCTCCAGGAGGGCTTCCAGCGCCACCAGAAGATTCAGGTCGATCGCTCCGAGACCCACGTATGTCCCCTTCCGGCCGCGCCACGTCCTTGAAGCTCGGTTGAATCGGAGGGTAACCAGCGCGGGCGGCGGCGAGGAAGACTCCGGAACACAACTCACAGGGATCCGATAGCAGCCATCGGACCCCCGGATACCCGCAGGTCAAGACCGTTCACGGGCGTGGGGTGCGCCCGCGCTTGCGGGCTCGCGGCAGATACACGTCGGTACGGCCCGGCACCACCCGGTTGCGCAGGGTGCCCAGCCCCTCCACGGTCAGCTCCACCACGTCACCGGGGCCGAGCGGCGGCGGCACCCGCTCGCCGAGCCGGCCCCAGAACTCCGCGAGCGCGCCCCAGCCACAGGTGCCGGAGCCCAGGACGTCCCCGGGGCGCACCCAGGCGTCCCGGCTCGCGTAGGCCACCATCTCCTCGAAGGTCCAGGACATGTTGGCGAGGGTGTCCCGCCCGATCAGCTCCCCGTTCAGGGTGACCGTCATCTCCAGGTCGAGGAAGCCGTCCGCGTCCCGCCGGTCCTCGACCTCGTCCGCGGTCACGAGGTACGGGCCGAGGGTGTTGGCGAAGTCCTTGCCCTTGGAGAAGCCGAGGCCGAGGTTCTTCTCCGGCTTCTGGAGATCGCGCGCGGACCAGTCGTTGAAGACCAGGTAGCCGACGATGTGCTCACGGGCCTTCTCCGGGGTGAGGTCACGGCCGCTGCGGCCGATGACCGCGCCCACCTCCAGCTCGAAGTCCAGCACCGAGCAGCCCGCCGGGACCGGCACGTCGTCGTGGGCGCCGTAGGCCGCGTGCGGGTTGGTGAAGTAGAAGTTGGGCGCCCGGTACCACTCCTCGGGCACGTGCTCCAGCCCGTCGAGGGACTTCGAGACCCCCTCGATGTGTGCCTCGAAGCCGACGAAGTCCCGGAGGGAAGGCGGCTTCAGCGGGGGCAGCAGGAGTACCTGATCCACCGTCAATTCGCCCGGCCGTCGCAGCGCTTGCTCGCCGGCCGTGTGCAGAGCCCCTTGTTCTACGAGGGTGAGGACCGACTCGGAGAGGGGATGGACGCGCCCGTCCTGGACGACTCCGGAGCGCTCCACGCCCTCGTGCTCGTATGTCGCGAAACGCATCGCTCACTGCTCCCAGTGGTTGGTGTTGGTGACGGCCCCCGCGCTGAGGTAGCCCGCGAACAGGCCCTTGGGGTCGCGCGCGGTCCGGATCTCCTGGAGGCGCCGCCACTGCTCGTCCCCCATGAACCTCAACTGCCGTACGGTGAAGTCCGAATCACCCAGGTACTGGCCCGCCGTCACCGGCTGCATGGCCGCCATCGCCCGGTCCAACCAGGCGCGCAGCTCCGCGTCCTGGTCGGGCTCGTCGTGGACGACGTAGGTGGCGCAGTAGATCTCGGACTGCAACGAGAAGGCCATGTCGGGCAGTTGGCGCAGCGGCGCCATGGAGAACCAGATGGTGAAGGTCTGGCGGGTCGGGTGCTCGGTGAACGCCTTCCGGATCGCCGGGACGACTCTTTCGGGCGGACCGGTCAGCCAGGCGTTGTCGACGAGGTAGCGGTGGCCCTCCGGGTTCGCGATGCGCTGGCCCTTGATCTGCTCGGCGAGCGTGGTGGGTTGGGCCTCCAGGCGGAACAGGGCCCGGTCCGCGTACGGGTTCGTGTGCAGCGGGGCCAGCGCCTCCGCCGCCTCCTCGGGCGTGTCGGTCATCGAGACACCGGTGACCAGCAGCACCGGCTCGTCGCGGTCGGGCGGGGTCTGGGTGAGGGCGACGATCTCCACCAGGTCCGAGACCGTGTGGTGCATGCCGTGCAGCCAGGTCATGACCTCGTCGAACAACTCCAGTGGATACGCGTGCACGGTGTGCCCCAGGTGCTTGGGCAGCGGGCGGGTGCGCAGGTGGAAGCGGGTCACGACCCCGAAAAAGCCGGGGCCCGCGCCGCGTGCCGCCCAGAACAGGTCGCTGTTCCGCGACTCGTCCGCCCGCACCAGCTCGCCCTCGGCGGTGACGACGTCGATCGCCACGATGTTCTCCGCCGCCCAGCCCCAGCCACGCGCGTTCCAGCCCTGCCCGCCTTGGAGCAGGAAGCCGCCGATCCCGACGGAGGGACAGTGCCCGCCGTTGAAGAACCGCCCGAACTCGCCGAGATACGGGTTGAGTTCGTCGCCGCCCTTGACGCTCGGGGTCGCCGTGACGATGCCCGTCTCCGGTTCGTACACCATCTCCCGGAAGTCCCCGAGGTCGATCAGCAGCGCGTCCTCGCGCACCGACCAGGCCGCCCAGCTGTGCCCGCCGGAGCGGACGGCGACCTGCCAGCCGCGCTCCAGGGCGAGTCGTACACCCGCCACGACGTCCTGCTCGGTGTGCGCCTCCAGGACGGCGGCGGGCAGGCGGTCCGAGGGGCGGCGGGCGTTGAAGACCCGGCCGAAGCAGGCCTCCTCGAAGCCGGGCTCGTCGGCGAGGTGGAGCTTTCCGGTGAACACGCGCGTCCTCACTTCAGGGCGATGGGGTTGACCGGCGCGCCCACCGCACCGGTGACCGGCAGCGGGGCCGCGACCAGCAGGAACTCGTGGACGCCGTCCGCCGCGCAGTCCTCGGCCAGCGCCTCCAGGTCCCACATCTCGCCCAGCGGCAGGCCCATGTTGGGGATCGCGATCTGGTGCAGCGGGGACATCGCCGGCTCGGCGAACTCGTACGGGCGCACCTCGAGCCCCCAGGTGTCGGAGGCGATCGCGGCGATCTCCGTGCGGTGCAGCCATCCGAGGGTGGTGAAGGAGAGGCCGGGCGCGTCACCGGCCGCGTAGGTGCCCCAGCCGCCCAGCCGCCGTACCCGGCCGATCTGCCCGGTGCGCACGAGCACCAGGTCGCCGCGGCGGACCGTGGACGTGGCGCCCTGAGCCTCGATCGTGGCGCGCAGGTGCTCCTCCAGGATCGGGAAACCGTCCGGGAGTTCACCGTGCTCGTCGCCGCAGACGCGGCCCACGTCGAGCAGCACACCGCGTCCCGTGAAGGCGTCCCGCATGTGCTCGATGCCGGTGACGGAGTCGCCGTCGCCGTTCACGATGGTGCACGGGCGGCCGTTCCACGCCTGCTTGTTGTCGTAGATGTGCCCCAACCCGTCCCACTGCGTGGAGGCTTGGAGCGGCATCACGATGTGGTCGTCGGCGCCGCCGAAGCCGTGCGGGAAGCCCTGCGTGCCCGCCGCCGCGTCGGAGCCGGTGTCCTTCATGTAGTGCACGGGGTTGATCCGGCCTCGGAAGCCGCGCTGCGGGCCGTCCTCGTTGAACTCCAGCGCCAGTGAGAAGGACCGCCCGCGCCGCACCAGGCCGGCCGCGTGGGCGCGGATCGCGTCGTCGATGAAGTTGAGCGTGCCGAGCACGTCGTCCTCGCCCCAACGGCCCCAATTGCGGTAGGCGGCACGGGCCTTGGCGAGTTCTTCCTCAATGGGCCCCAGGGTCATCGGGTACGTCCTTTCAGGAGCAGGTCGAGGGCGTTTCCCCCGGCGATCGCGGCACGGTCCGCCGACGCGAGCCCGGCGGCGTCCAGCCGGGCCACGGGGTCGTCGACCCCCATGTCGAAGGGGTGGTCGGTACCGAGCACGACCCGGTCCGCCCCCACCTCCTCGACCAACTGGCGCAGCGCGCGCGGTGTGTAGACGAGCGCGTCGAACCACATGCGCCGCAGATAGGCGCTCGGCGGCTCGGCGCAGCCCCGCGCGTCCTCGCGCACCCGCCAGGCGTGGTCGGAGCGCCCGACGTACGTCGGCAGATAGCCGCCCCCGTGCGCGGCCACCAGCTTCAGGCGCGGGAAACGGTCGAGGACACCGGTGAAGATCAGATGGGAGAGCGCGACAGTCGTCTCGACCGGCTGCCCGACCGTGTTGCCCAGGTACTGCGTCGCCAGCCGTTCGCCCAGCGAACAGCCCCAGGGGTGGACGAAGACGACCGCGCCCAACTCCTCGGCCCTGCGCCAGACATCGTCGTGCGCCGGCTCGGCCAGCTCCCGTCCGTCCACGGTCGTGGAGACGCTGATGCCGTACAGACCGTGCCCGGTGACCGCGTCGTCCAGCAGGGCTACGGCCAGGTCCGGGTGCTGGAGCGGGACGGTCCCGAGTCCGTACAGCCGCTCCGACGCCTCGGCGCAGTGCGCGGCCACCGCCGCGTTGACGGTACGGGACAGTCGTACGGCGAGATCCTCGTCCGCCCAGTAGTGGTGCATGGGCATCGGACCGACGACCTGGAGATCGACGCCCATCGCGTCGAGATCGGCGAGTCTGGTGGAGACGTCCGTCAACCTCCCGGCGAGCCGCTGGAGTTGGGCCCGGTTGGCGGCCAGCGAAGCGGGGGAGTGGGCGCGCTGCTCGGCCGCCAGTTCGGCCGCGAGACCCGGGGTGCCCGCGACCAGCGCGTCGGCGGCCGGGACGGCGAGGTGGCCGTGGAAGTCGACGACGGGCGTGCTCATGCGGCCGCCGTCAGGGACTGGAGAGTCTCCGACATGATCCGCGCGGGATCGGCGCCGGGCGTGCCCGGGTGGATCTCCCACTCGGCGAGCTGGAGCGAGTTCCGCAGCACCATCCCGACCCTGGGCAGCCGCCGTGCCATGAAGTGGTCGAGGGCCCGCTCCAGCGGCTCGTCCCCGGTGACCAGCTCGGCCAGCAGCACCGCGTCCTCCATGCACATCGCGGCACCCTGCGCGATCAGCGGCGGACAGGCATGCGCCGCGTCGCCGATCACCATGGCCCGGCCGCGATGCCAGGGCTCGTCGACCAACACCGCCTCGATCCAGCGGTAGTCCACCGCCGTGTCGTCCGGCAGCGAGGCGATCACCTTGCCCCAGGTGCCGCCGTACCCGGCGCCGCGCTCGCGCATCAGCGACAGCGGGGCGCGCGGGCCGATCAGGGACGCGTCGAGGTTCTCGTCCAGGAGATAGGCGTAGCACTGGTCGGGGGAGATCGGGCTGTAGCCGGCCTTGAAGCGGGGGCCGCCGTAGTACACCTCGGCGCAGTCCATCTCGGCGGGGCGGTCGGCGACCACCCGGAAGATCGACATGCCGACCGGGCGCGGGTGGTGCGGGAAACCGATCAGCGCCCGCATCGCCGAGTTGATGCCGTCGGCGCCGACCACCAGGTCGTAGCGGCCGGTGGAGCCGTCGGTGAAGGTGACGTCCACGTGGTCCGGCGGCCGGTCGAGCTTCTCGACGGTCAGTCCGAGGCGGACCTGGACGCCCGCGGCGTACACCGCGTCGCACAGCGCCGTCTGGAGGTCGCAGCGCAGCGCGCCCGCCGTGGACGGCAGGTCGGGGCCGCCGGTGTGCGGGGTGGGCAGCTCCGTGAGCAGCGATCCGTCCGCGTGCCGCAGCCGCATGACGTCGAACGGCACCGCCCGCTCCAGCACCCGCTCCAGCACGCCCACCGAGCGCAGCGCCTTCAGCGCGTTTCCCTGGACGGTGATGCCGTGGCCGACTCCGAACCACTGGGGGGAGATCTCGACGAGGTCGACGTCGGTGCCGCGCTGAGCGAGGGCCAGCGCGAGCACGCTTCCGGTGATGCCGCCGCCGACGACGAGCACCTTCTGAACGGGCATGGGAGATCCTTGCGAACGTAGGAAGAGGTGGGGTCAGCGCGGGCTGACGACGCGGTGGTGCTCGACGGCCGGCGGTGCGGCGAAGAACGGCCCGACCAGGGCCCGCCAGCGCCCGAACCGCTCGGACTCCCGGAAACCGGTCATGTGCGCCTCGACCGACTCCCAACCGACCAGCAGCAGGAAGACCGACGGGCGCTCCTCGCAGCGCAGCAGCTCGGCCCACCGGAAGCCGTCCGCCTCGGCGAGCACCTCGCGCGCCTTGCCGAAGACCTCCTGGAACTCCGCTTCCCGGCCGGCCTCCACGGTCAGCTCGGCATGCTCGACGACCACGTCGTTCTCCTAGGGGTGAGGGGGTGGTCCGAGCCTGCGGGGCGGTCCGTGCGGGGTCAACGGATCGAGGCATCGGCAAGGGGGACGTCATCCATGCCGTACGGCGATGGAGGCGCAGTTCAGCGGGTGGGCGGGCCGGTGACGGAGGCGCGGTCCAGGGCGTGGCGGGCCGGTGATGGCAGGCATCGCGAACGGCCATTTCCGCCGTCACCCCGTGATGCCTAGCGTCGAAGGCGACCCCACCCGTACGAGGAGAGCCGCCCGTGCCCGATCCACTCACCCCTGCAGGACCGTTCGCGCTCGGCACCTTCAGCCGCGGCGCCGACGCCTTCCCCGGCCTCGTCACCGGCACTCGTGTCCGAGACCTGTCCGACCGGGTCGCCTCCGTGCGGGCCGTCGTCGAGGACTGGGACGCCTGGCTGCCCCGGCTCCACGAGCTGTCGGTGTCTGTCGACGGCATCTGGCACGACCTCGCCGACCTCCGCGTCCTGATCCCCTTCGAGCCCGGTCAGATCCTCCAGAGCGGCGCCAACTACCGCAAGCACGTGGTGGATCTGGTCGCCGCCGAGAAGGAGAGCGTGCACGGCGCCACCCCCGAGGAGGCCCGCGCCGACGCCGAGCTGATGATGGACGAGCGGATCCGCAGCGGTGTGCCGTACGTCTTCCTCGGCTCCCCGCGCGCGATGTGCGGCCCCTACGACGACATCCTGCTCCCGGCGCTCGGCGAGCAGCACGACTGGGAGCTCGAACTCGCCCTGGTCATCGGGAAGTCGGGCCGGAACATCGCGGAGGAGGACGCCCTCCGGCATGTGGCCGCGTACACCATCTGCAACGACCTCACCACCCGCGACCGCCTCTACCGGCCCGACCTCAAGGCCATCGGCACCGACTGGTTCACCGCCAAGAACGCCGACACCTTCCTGCCGACCGGTCCCTTCCTCGTCCCGGCGGCCTTCGTCGGCGACCCGAACGACCTGCGGATCACCCTGCGCCACAACGGAGTCGTCCGCCAGGACGAGTCCACCAAGGACATGATCTTCGACATCCCCCGGCTGATCGCGTACGTCTCCACGACCACCACCCTGCGCCCGGGCGACCTGCTGCTGACCGGCTCCCCGGCCGGCAACGGCGCCCACTGGGGTGTGTTCCTGCAACCCGGTGACGTCGTGGAGTCCGAGATCACCGGCCTGGGCCACCAGCGCAACACCGTCAGGAGCCGGCCATGAGCTTCCAGCCGATCACCCATCTGCGCCATGTCGACCTGGCCGTACCGGACTTCGAGCGACAGCGCGCCTTCTACGGCACCACCTGGGGCCTGACCGAGGTCGCCAACGACAGCGGGCTCGCCTTCTTCGCCGCCGAGGGCAGCCCGGAGCAGTACGTCGTCCGGATCCGTGCGGACGAGCGCAAGCGGATGGACCTGGTGGCCTTCGGGGCCGTGTCGCCCGCCGCCGTGGACGAACTGGCGGTGCGACTGGGCCGGGCGGGTGTCCAACTCGTGCACGAACCCAAGGTGTTGGACACTCCCGGCGGCGGCTACGGGCTCCGTTTCTTCGACCCGGACGGGCGGGTCGTCGAGGTCTCGGCGGACGTCGCCACCCGCGACCACCGCAAGATCGAGGAGCGCGAGGCGATCCCCGTCCGGCTCTCGCACTGTGTGGTCAACTCCCAGGACCCGGAAGGACTCCGGGACTTCTACGTCGAGCACCTCGGCTTCCGGCTCACCGACACCCTGTACTCGACCCACATGGGCGACCTCATGTACTTCCTGCGGTGCAGCCCCCTCCACCACTCCTTCGCCATCGCGCGCGGACCCCATGTCTCCCTGCACCACGCCTCGTTCGAGATGCGCGGGGTCGAGGAGTACATGCGCGGCACCGGGCGGGCGCTGCGGGCCGGGACCCGGCTCACCTGGGGGCCGGGACGGCATCTCGCGGGCGACAACACGTTCTCGTACTTCCATGACCCGCACGGCAACACCGTCGAGTACACCACCGAACTCGCCGTCCTCGAAGAGGACGTGTGGCATCCGGGTCGCCATGACGTGGACGACCCGATCACCCAGGACCAGTGGGGTACCGCCGACCCGATGAGCGAGTCGGTCGCCAAGGAGCAGTTCAACGACCCCGACGTGCTCTTCGAAGCGCCGCCCGTCTGATTCGAGAAAGGTCCCCATCGTGGCAGAGATACTGAAGCACGCCGTCCCCAAGGCCGAGGTGAGCGCCTCCCTCGACCAGGTGCGCGCGACCGTGTCCGGCGTCATCGCCGACATCCGTGAGCGCGGTGACGAGGCCGTGCGCGAGTACTCCGAGAAGTTCGACAACTGGAGCCCCGGCTCCTTCCGGCTGAGCGAGGAGGAGATCGAGAAGATCGTCGTCTCGGTGCCGGAGCGGGTCATCACCGACATCCGCTTCGTCCAGGAGCAGGTGCGTGCCTTCGCCCGCCACCAGCTGGACTCCCTGCGGGAGTTCGAGGTGGAGACGCTGCCGGGCGTGCGGCTCGGGCAGAAGCACATCCCGGTCCAGGCGGCCGGTGCCTACATTCCCGGCGGCCGCTATCCGCTCACCGCCTCCGCCCACATGACCATCGTCACCGCCAAGGTCGCGGGCGTGCCGCGGGTCGTCGCCTGTACGCCGCCCATCCGGGGCGAGATCCCGGCCGCGACCGTCGCCGCCATGCACCTGGCGGGGGCGGACGAGATCTGGCTGCTGGGCGGTGTGCAGGCGGTTGCCGCGATGGCCGTCGGGACCGCCACCATGGATCCGGTGAACCTGATCGCCGGGCCCGGCAACGCGTATGTCGCCGAGGCCAAGCGGCAGTTGTTCGGGGAGATCGGCATCGACCTGTTCGCCGGGCCCACCGAGATCCTCGTCCTCGCCGACGAGCACGCCGACCCGTTCGTCTGCGCCGTCGACCTGCTCTCCCAGGCCGAGCACGGTCCGGACTCCCCGGCCGTCCTCATCACCACCTCCCGCGAGGTCGCCGAGCAGACCATCGCGGAGGTCGAGCGGATCCTCCCGGGGATGCCGACCCGCGACTTCGCGGGGCCCGCCTGGCGGGACCACGGTCAGGTGCACGTCGTCTCCTCGATGGACGAACTGTATGAACTGGCCGACGAGTTCGCCTTCGAACATGTCGAGGTGCTCACCGCCGAACCCCGCGAGGCGCTGGCGCGCATGACCCAGTACGGCGCCCTCTTCCTCGGCGAGGGCACCTGCGTCTCCTTCGGCGACAAGGTCATCGGCACCAACCACGTGCTGCCGACTCGCGGCGCCGCCCGCTACACCGGCGGTCTCTGGGTCGGGAAGTACCTCAAGACGGTCACGTACCAGGAGGTCACCGACACCGACTCGCAGGTCCTGCTCGGCCGGCTCTGCGGACGGGCCTCCCGCGTCGAGCTGTTCGAGGGCCACGCGCGCTCCGGGGACGTACGGGCCGCGAAGGCGGCCGGTGACGAACTGCCCTGGAACACCGCGTGAGCCTCGACGGCCGTACGGCACTGATCACCGGTGGGGGAGGGCCGTTGGGGCGGGCGTTCGCACTGGCCCTCGCCCGCGCCGGGGCCCGGGTGGTGCTGGTCGGACGGAACGAGCAGGCGCTCAAGGAGGCGGCGGACCAGGTCGGCGAGCAGGCCCGTACGGCGGTGTGCGACGTCTCCGACCCGGAGTCCGTACGCTCACTCGCCGCCGAACTCGCCGACGAGAACGTGTCGTTGCTCGTCAACAACGCGGGAGTCGCGGGCCCCGTGCGGCCCTTGGTGGACATCGAGCCCGACGAGTGGGACGACGTGTTCGCGGCCAACGTGCGCGGCGTCTACCTCATGTGCCGGGCCTTCCTGCCCCCGATGCTGGCGGCCCGGCGCGGAGACATCGTCAACGTCGCCTCCGTCAGCGGCAAACGCCCCCTCCTCAACCGCACCCCCTACACCGCCTCCAAGATGGCCCTGCTCGGCCTCACCCGGACGCTGGCCGGAGAGGTCGGCCCGCAGGGCGTGGCGGTCAACTCCCTTTCCCCGGGCCCGGTGAAAGGCCCGCGCATGGACCGCAACTTCCGTCTGACCGCCGAACTCACCGGCTGCACGGTCGAGGAGGCGGAACGCGACTTCGCCTCCCGCGCCGCGCTCGGCCGGCTGGTCGAAGAGGACGAAGTGGCCCGGGCGCTGGTGGCGATGCTCGCGATGCCGGGTCTGTGCGGGGCCGACATCGATCTCTCCGCGGGTATGGTCGCGCCCGCCTGAGCACCGCTTGACCACCGCCTGTCACCACCCTGTGTGACCGCCATGAAGTGGGCCGTGCGATCCGAGGCATCGGGTTCCGGAATGTCTCCGCACGGCCCCTATTGCCTGCTGGAGCAGGCTGATTCACTCCCCTCAACGCACCTGACGGTGCTTCCCGCCCGTGTCGTCGTGACCCCCTTCCGACGACAGGCCGGTCACGCTGCGCGACGGCGCACCCCATCCTCCGGAAGGCAAGCAATGACGCTTCTCACCCGACGCTCGGTCCTGATCGCCGGAACCGCCACGGTCGGCGCCGTCCTGATCCCGGCCGCCTCCGCCTCCGCCACCGCCACGACGACCAGGACAACCGGCAAGCAGATCACGGTCGGCGCCGACGAGACGTACACCCTCTCCACCACCACCCGAGTGAGCCGCCTGACCATCGCCGAGGGCGGCACGATCGTCGCCCCCGACGGCTACAGCCTCTCCCTGACCGTGGACGGAGTGGAGACCGGCCAACTGCTCACCGAGACCGGCGGCACCGCGACCCTGATCCAGGCCGGCACCTACCGGGGAGACGTCGTCCTCACCGTCGCCGAGGCCAACGCGGTGACGTACGAGACCCTCACCTTCCCCTTCCGTCAGGCGCTGTACGTGGACGCGGACGGGGTCGTGCGCGACAAGTCCGTCCTCACGGCCGTACTCGGCGGCAAGCTCACCGACACCCTCGCCCGCAATGTGTCGATCACCTCGACCGGCGAGTGCTTCGACGGCGTGTACGTGCAGGACGGCACCTACACCCTGGAGAAGCCCACCATCTCCCTGACAGGGAACGGCCGTTGCGACTTCGCCGGCTACGGCGCGGCGGTCGCCGGCGACGGCTCGGCCACCAAGCTCGTCGTGGACGGCGCCCGCATCGGCACCAAGGGCGTGGTCCGCACCGGGGTCATCTCCAACGACGGCGCCACCGTGGTCGTCAAGAACTCCACCGTCCGCTGCCGCAACGGCGTCCTGCCCGCCGACTACCAGGCCACCGTCGAGACCCCGTACATGGAGTCGGTGCCCTGGATGCTCGGCCTGGACGGCAACGTCCGCGCCACCAACCTCATCGGCAAGAACAGCACGGCCACCTACCTGAACTCGACCGTCTTCTCGGAGACTTGGGGCGCCCTGTCGGTCGAGGGCGGCAGCGGACTCAAGCTCACCGCGATCAACAGCCATGTCGGCAACACGGGGGAGTACGGCTACGGCACCTACGCCATCGGCGACGCCACCGTCCGCGTCCTCGGCTCCCGCTTCGACGTGGGCAGTTACGCCACGATCATCGCGGGCCCGGCCGCGGTCGTGCACTACGGCGACAGCACCCGGGACGCGGTCGCCGCCCTCAACACCGAGCTGTCACTCGGGCTCTCCGCAGCCGAACTCAAGGCGCTCCCGGTACGCAACACCGTCGTGAACTCCGGCCACTTCGGCTACATGTTCTTCGGTGCCGGCCAGCTCACGCTCTACGGCGGTACGGTCATCAACTCCGAGCGGGCCACCTTCCTCAACAAGGGTCAGCAGACCACCATTTCGGTCGACGGCTCCCAAGGCGCCCGGCTCAACCCGCGCGACGGCGTGATCCTCCAGATGATCGAGCTGGACGACCCGGGACCGGTCAACGTCGACGGCAAGATGATGAACGTCGGCGTCTACACCGAGCCCACCGGCGACCCCGCGAAGGACACCGGCTTCGACGTCACCGCCGTCCACACCACCGACGGCGCCGCCACCTTCACCTCCATCGCCCTGAAGGGCGACTTCTACAACGGCATGCGCAAGGGCAAGAACATGGTCCTCACCTTCGAGGACTCCACCGTCGAGGGCGTCATCTCGGCCACCAGGACCAAGCACCGGGTCTCCTCGATCGACGCGTCCACCTTCTACGAACTCGGCATCGTCACCAACACGGTCCAGGCCGCCGTCAACAACGGCGCCGTCGTCCGGCTGAACAGCGGCTCCACCTGGACCGTCAGCGGCACCTCGTACCTGACCTCGCTCACCCTCGCCGCCGACGCGGCCGTGAAGGCACCGCGCGGGAAGACGGTGACGCTGACGGTCGACGGCACGGCCACGGCCCTCACTCCCGGCACCACCTACACGGGCGCGCTCACCCTCACCGTGGCCTGACGCCCGAGCCTCGTTCAGGAGGCGGCGGCCGCCCGTGCCTCCGCCTCCTCGGCGATCTGCTCGAACCGCGCCGCCATGGCCGCCTGGAGGGCCTGCGCCCCCGACAGCGGCCGCACCATCACCATCAGCCGGTCGATGAGACCGTCCTCGCCGACTTGGATGAAGTCGCAGCCGTCGAGGTCGCGGCCGTCCACCCGGGTGGCGAACACCAGGGCGTGCTCCCGCCCGTCCGCGCTGCTCAGCTCGCTCACATAGCGGAAGTCCTGGAAGACCTGCACCACCGCGCCGAGGATCGCGGCCGTGATCGCCTTGCCCTCGTACGGCTTGAACACCACCGGACTCGTGAAGACCACGTCCTCGGCCAGCAACGCCTCGACGGCGTCGAGATCGCCCGCCTCCACAGCCTCTCGGAACGCTCGCATCGGGCCTCCATAGTCAATTTGTTGAGTAGATGTGGAGTAGATTAATCACCCGCTGTTAGCCTGTCCACATGTCGCTCAAGTACGCGGTCCTGGCGGCCCTCCTGGAGGGCGAGGCCTCGGGGTACGAACTGTCGAAGATCTTCGACGTCTCCCTGGCGAACTTCTGGCCCGCGACCCCGCAGCAGCTCTACCGCGAGCTGGAACGCCTGGCGCAGGACGGGCTGATCGAGGCGCGGGTCGTCCAGCAGGAACGCCGGCCCAACAAGCGGCTGTTCACCCTCACCGAGACCGGCCGGCGCGAGCTGGGCGCCTTCGCCGCCGAGCCGCCCCGCAGGCCCGCCGCCCTGCGCGACGAGTTCATGATCAAGATCCAGGCCATGGACGGCGCCGACCCGGGGACCACCCGTGAACTGGTGGAGGAGCGCCTGTCGTGGGCGCGCGGGAAGCTCGCCCGGTACGAGCGGGTACGGGAGCGGCTGCTCTCCGGCCGCACCGAGGAGGAGCACCTGCGGGAGGCGGACCGGATCGGCCCCTATCTCACCCTCATGGGCGGGATCGCCCTGGAGACGGAGAACGTCCGCTGGTGCGAGCGCGTTCTGGTGATCCTGGGGCGGCGCGCTCCCCTAAGCTGACCCGAATGTTCAGCCCCGAAGGCCCTTCCCTGCGCGAACTCGCCGTCCAGGCGCTGTCGTCCGTCGAGCGCGGCTACGACCTGCTCGCCCCCAAGTTCGACCACACCCCCTTCCGTACGCCCGACTCCGTGCTGGACGCGGTCGGTTCGGCGCTGCGGCGGATGGGCCCGTTCGAGGCCGGGCTCGACCTGTGCTGCGGGACCGGCGCCGGGGCCCGGGTGCTGACCCGGGTGTGCCGGGAGAGCGTCACCGGTGTCGACTTCAGTGCCGGGATGCTCGATGTGGCACGGCGGCGCACACCGGCGGCCGGACCGCGCGTGTCCTGGGTGCGAGGTGACGCCCGCGCCCTGCCGTTCGGCTCCGCCTTCGATCTCGTCGTGAGCTTCGGAGCCTTCGGGCACTTCCTCCCCCGTGAATTGCCCGGCCTGTTCGCCCAGGTCCGCTCCGTGCTCAAGCCGGGCGGGTGCTTCGCCTTCCCGATCGTCGCCCCGCCGCGCCCGTCGTCGCGGGCCTACTGGATGCTCCTGGGCTTCGACGCGGTCATGCGGGTGCGCAACGCCGTATGGCGCCCGCCCTTCGTCATGTACTACCGGGCCTTCCGGCTCGCGGACGTGTGCCGGGAACTGGAATGGGCCGGGCTCCGGGTGGAGCTGCGCACCCTGCCCGAGTTCGGCACACGGCGCGACGGCAGCCCCCGGGTCCGGATGGTCGTGGCGCGACGGCCCGACTAGTCGAGCAGGTGTCAGACGAAACGCCGTACGAACTCCAGAGCCGTGTCCGCGACCTCCTGCCAGCCGTGATCGATGGTGAGGGCGTGTCCCCGGTCCTTGATCTCGACGATCTCGGTCACTCCGGGGTTGCGCCGCTGCTTCTTGTACGAGGCGTTGGCGATCGCCCACGGCACGGTGTGGTCCTTCTCGCCGGAGACGATCAGCAGCGGGCCGCGGTCCGGGTTCTCGGTGTCGACCTTGACCTCGGTCCACGGGTTGAAGTTGGCGACGGCCGCCTGGAACAGGGGTGCGCCCGGCGCGGGCACCGCGTACGTCTCGTACAGCTCCCTCGCCTCCTGCTCGCTCACCGCGTTGGCGAAGCCGTAACGGAACTGGTCGTAGGTCAGCGGCACCGCGCGGCCGCGGTTCGCCGGGTTGCCGAGGACCGGCGCGGAGGAGCGCAGCGTCGAGACCGGCAGCGGCAGTACGCCCCGGAAGGGGGCCGGGTCGATCGCCACGGAAGCCGCCGACAGGCCGCGCCCGGCGAGGATCTGGGCGAGCAGGCCGCCGAAGGAGTGCCCCACGATCGCCGGCCTGCGGCTCAACCCGCCGATCAGGGCGGCGAGATGGTCGGCGACCTGACCGACCGTCTTTCCCGCGAAGACCTCGGGGTGCTCGTTGGCCTCGGCGACCGTCTCCGGGTCGTCCGGCCAGGACAGGGAGACCGGCGCGTATCCGGCCTTCGCGAAGTGGTCCGCCCAGCGGTCCCAACTGCTGGGCAGGAGCCACAGACCATGAACGAAGACGACCGGCGTCCGCCCGGAGGCGTCGGCCAGCTCGACCTGCTGTGCGTCATGGGTGGTCATGCCGCGATACTGACAGCGCGCACGCCCCCCGAACAGGCCCTCAGGTGTTACAGCGCGCTGTACAACGCGTCCACCAGCGCCATCTTCCGCGGGTCGTTGGCGATATGGGGACCCATCCGGTTCATCACGTAGCCGAGCGCGACCCCCGCCTCGGGATCGGCGAGGCCGCACGACCCGCCGAAGCCGTCGTGCCCGAAGGCGCGGGGGTTCGGGCCGTACGCGTTGTTCGCCCCGCTGAGCCACAGGCCGAGGCCGAGCTCCGTGTCGACCCCGAGCCCGATGCCCAGCACCAGGTCCCGGCAGCCGCCCTGCCCCTCACGCACCCGCTCGGCGGCTTCCGGCGAGAGCACGCGGTGGCCGTCTTGGACACCCCGGCCCGCGAAGACGTCGTACAGCGCGGCCACGCCCCGGGCGGTGCCGTGGCCGTTCGCGGCGGGGATCTCGGCGGCCCGCCACTCGCGGGAGTTGGCCTCCGCGGCACCCACGATC
Organism: Streptomyces sp. NPDC047072; assembly: GCF_040643855.1. Lineage (NCBI taxonomy): Bacteria > Bacillati > Actinomycetota > Actinomycetes > Kitasatosporales > Streptomycetaceae > Streptomyces > Streptomyces sp. NPDC047072. The sequence goes on from NZ_JBEYVC010000030.1 coordinate 41,634, forward strand.
GGATTGGCCAGCGCGGCGATCGCCGCCGGCGTCAACTGGGCGAAGATCGCCGCCTGTTCACTGCTCGACGCGGCCGGCGGATGCACCAGCTCGGCCGCCCTGCCCGTGTCCTTCTCCGGCAGCCCGATGCTGAAGTCGATGCCGAGCGGGCCGGTCACCTCCCGCTCGAGGAAGGCGCTCGGGAGCAGCCCCGAGACCCGCCGGACGACCTCGCCGACGAGGAAGCCGTACGTGAACGCGTGGTACCCCGACTGCGTCCCCGGCTCCCACCACGGCTCCGTCGCGGCGAGCCGCCCGGTCGTCAGCTCCCAGTCGCAGAACTCGGCGAAGGAGTGCGGCTCGCGCAGCCCCGCCAGCCCGGCACGGTGCGACAGCAGGTGCCGTACGAGAACCTTCTCCTTGCCGGCCGCGGCGAACTCCGGCCAGTAGGCGGACACGGGGGCGTCCAGGTCCAACAGGCCCCGGTCGGCCAGGATATGGGCGCACAGGGCGGTGGCGCCCTTCGTCGTCGACCACACGTTGACGAGTGTGTCGCGCTCCCAGGAGCGGGTGCGCGCCCGGTCCGCCCAGCCGCCCCACAGGTCCACCACGGTCTCGCCGCGGACGACGACGGTCACCGCCGCGCCCAGTTCGTCACGGTCGCGGAAGTTCTCCTCGAAGGCCGCCCGTACGGCCGCGAAGCGGTCGTCGCACCGGCCGTGAACCTGTGGATCCTGCTCGGACATGGGTCCTCCCGCGTCGCCGGAAGCCCGGGCCGCGCCACTGCGGACCGGGCAACCAGAACATACCGACTGGTCGGACGGGTGGGAAGTTCAACGGAGGAAGAACTGCACCGCGGTCTCCTGGTGACCGTCGGCCGTGTGCCAGTAGTCCCGCGTCTCCACCGCGAGCCCCGCCTCGTCGAAGCGCACGAAGACGCACCCGGCGAGGCTGGTCGCGGCGCCGTCCTCCTCGGCCAGCACCAGAAACTCAGCCACCGCGACCCCGTCCTGCCCCGCGACCGGCGCCGAGAACCGCACGTCCGTCACCCGCTCCCGGGCGAACGACCAGCGCAGATACTCGGCCAGTTGGCCCCGCCCGCGGTGCGGCGCGCGGAAGGGCATCGAGCGGTGGACGCAGTGCTCGGCGTACAGACCGAGCAGCGCCTCCACGTCGTGGTCGGCCCAGCCCCGCTGCCACACCCGGACGAAGCGTTCGGCCGCCCGGCGCGTCTCCATGGGCGGGGCCTCAGGCGTACGAGCGCAGCCAGCGCAGCTTGGCCGCCTCCTGGTAGGGGCCGCCGCCCTCGTGGTCGTTGAAGTCGTAGACCTCGATCGCCTTGTCGTCGTGGGCCCAGGAGTTGAAGGCCGCGAACACCGTGGACGGCGGGCACGTCTGGTCCTCCAGCGCCGCCGAGAAGAGCGCCGGGGCGGTGCCGCGGCTCGCGAAGTGCACGCCGTCGAAGTACGACAGGGTGCGCAGGACGTCCTCGAAGCGGCCGCGGTGCGTCTTGAGGTAGAGGCCGATCTCCCGGTACGGATGGCGGTCCGTCGTGGTCGTCGCGCGCGGGAAGTCGCACAGGAACGGCACGTCCGGCGCGACCGCCGCCAGGTCCGGCAGCAGCCCGCCGACCGCGATGGAGATACCGCCGCCCTGGCTGCCGCCGAGCACGACCGTGCGCGCGGGGTCGGTCAGCGGGTGCGAACGCGCGGCCTCCACGGCCCGCACCCCGTCCGTGAACACCCGCCGGTAGTAGTAGTTCTCGGGCGCGTCGATGCCCCGCGTCATGAAGCCGGGGAACGCGGGCGCGCCGGCCACCGGGTCCGGGGTGCCGCCACCGCCGCCCCAGGCGCTGCCCTGACCTCGGGTGTCCATCACGAAGTGGGCCCGGCCCGTGGACGCCCACAGCAGGTGCTCGTGCGGCAGCCCGCGCCCGCCGCCGTACCCGATGAACTCCACGACCACCGGCACCGGCGCGGAGACCTCGGCGGGGATCGTGAACCAGCCCTTCACCGGGTGGCCGCCGTATCCGGCGAACGTCACGTCGTACACCTTGACCGTGGACAGGCCGGTGTCGACGAGGTCGAAGCGGGCGTCCAGGTCGTGCTCGCGGGCCTCCTGGAGCGTCTTGGACCAGAACGCGTCGAAGTCCTCGGGCTCGGTGGACTCGCTGCGGTACTCGCGCAGTTCGTCGAGGGGGAGGTCGAACAGGGCCATGCAGGACCACCTTTGTGAGCGTACGGTGCGGATGATCACACCGTACGTGGGTGGTCCGACGACTCGCCAGGCCTTTGCGGTGCCGGCTGGCTACGATGACGCCATGTCGACAGCCGTGGATCTGCTGGTCAAGGACGCCGGACTGCTGGTCGTGGACGGGGAGCGGGAGATCCCGGGCGGCTGGGTGGCCGTGTCCAGTGGTCGGGTGACCGCCGTGGGCACCGCCGGCACCGAACCCGAGGCCCGTACGACCGTCTCCGCCGCCGGGCGCCTGGTCACGCCGGGCCTGGTCAACACGCACCACCACATCTACCAGAACCTCACCCGCTCCTACGCGCCCGCGGTCGGCGGCACCCTCTTCGAGTGGCTGACCACCCTCTACCCGCTGTGGGCCGCGCTCGACGAGGAAGCGGCCTACGTCTCGGCGTATGTCGGCATGGCCGAACTGCTCATGGGCGGCTGCACCACGTCCTCCGACCACCTCTACGTCCATCCGCGGCCCGGCCTCGTCGACGCCGAGATCCGCGCCGCGCGGGAGATCGGCTTCCGCTTCCACGCGACCCGCGGCTCCATGACCCGCTCCGTCGAGGACGGCGGTCTGCCGCCCAGGAGCGTCACCCAGACCATGGACGAGGTGCTCACCGACAGCGAGCGGCTGATCAAGGCCCACCACGACCCGGAGCCGGGCGCGCTCGTCCGCGTGGCGCTCGCGCCCTGCTCGCCGTTCTCGGTGACCAAGGAGGTCATGACCGCCACCGCGGAACTCGCCGAGCGGTACGACGTGCGCTTGCACACGCACCTCGCCGAGGACCAGGACGAGGACACCTACTGCCTGGAGACCTACGGTTGCCGGCCCGTCGAGTACTTCGAGGAGACCGGGTGGATGAGCGACCGCACCTGGGTCGCGCACTGCATCTACCCGAACGACGCGGAGTTGCGGCGGCTTGCTGCTGCGGGCGTCGGTGTGGCGCACTGTCCCAGCTCCAACATGCTCATCGGGGGCGGCACCGCGCGCGTGAAGGAGATGCGTGAGCTCGGGATGCCGGTCGGCATCGGCTGCGACGGCTCCGCCTCCACGGACCACGCCTCGCTCTGGATGGAGACGCGCAACGCGCTGCTGCTCGGGCGCTATCGGGGCGGCCCCGGTGCGATGACCGCCCGTGACGCCCTCGACCTCGCGACCCAGGGGTCGGCCCGCTGCCTGGGCCGCGCCGACGAACTCGGTCATCTGCGGCCGGGAGCCTGCGCCGACCTCGTCGTCTGGGACCTGCACGAGGTGGCGCTGGCGGGCGCGCTGACCGACCCGGTGGAGGCATGGCTGCGCTGCGGGCCCGCTCGCGCGTGGACCACGGTGGTGGGCGGGAGGGTGCTGGTGGACCGGGGCGAGCCTGTCCTGCCGGGGCTGGCCGACGTGCTGCGCACGCACGGGACGATCGCGCGCCGGCTCCAAGGGGTGTCGTAGGAGAGCGGTGGGGCAGGCCGCTCCGGTGGGCCTCGGAGCCCGCAGCGTCTCCGGGATCGGCGTCGGCAGGATGCCGCGTGTGCCGGTCAGGCCCTGCGGCGCGTCCACTGCGGCTCGGTGAGCGCCCAGTCCCGTTCCCAGTCGGTCAGTCGGCGACGCTGGGCGGCACCGCGTACGAGGGTGTGTCCGAGCAGGATGACGGCCGCTGCGGCGGCGGCCCCACAGGCCCCCATCGTCACGGTGTGCTGCCAGATCGCCGCTTCGTCGGGCGGGGGCGGGACGGCCCTGCCCCGCGCGTCGAGCCATACATCGACCCTGTCGCCCTGGTGGGTGCCCGACGGAACCCGGGCCGCCGCCGTGTGAGCGGTGCCCCCGGTGTCCGTCCAGCGCACCTCGGCCCGGTACGAGCGCTCGCGCCCGCCCTGGACCGCGGGCAGCGAGTCCGGCGTCCGGTCCACGACCTCGGCCCGGACCCGGTGCCGCTCGGCCCGCTGCTGCGTCGCCACCGCACGGGCGTCGTCATGGGCCCACCAGCCGACGGCGGCCCCGGCCAAAGGGGCGCCCAGAGCCAACAGCACCGCGACGACCAGCATCGCCCACGCCTCGACGACATCCGACCGACGCCTGAGCGGATTGCGCCGCCAGCGCCAGCCGCGCACCCGGGTTCGCATCCAGACCTCCGCACCGCGCACGACTGCGAGTGCCACACAGATCTAGTACCCGCCCATGGGTGCGCGTCACGTGTGGGACAGGGCACATGTGTGGGTGAACCCCTGGCCCTCGTCCTCCGCCCCCGTTCTCCGCCTCCGCCTCCGCCTCCGCCCCGCCTCCGCCTCCGCCTCCGTCAGCCGAAGCGTTCGATCCGGATCCGGTCCACCGGCTGGCCCGCCTCGACCAACAGCCGCGAGGCGTGCTCGGCGAACGCGTTGGAGCCGCACACATAGGCCTCCCACCCACCTTCGGGCTGCTCGGCCAGGAGCGGCGCCACATGTGCGGCCCCCATACGACCCACCGGCACACCATGGGGTGCGCTCCGGGTGAACACCGGAGTCGTCTCGGTGCCGAACTCCCGCGCGTAGATCAGCTCCTCGGGACCGCGCGCCGACACCAGCAGCCGCAGCGGCACCGACAGCCCACGCGCGCGGTGGTGCCGCACCATCGACATCAGCGGTACGACGCCCGAGCCGGCGCCGATCAGCAGCGCGGGCCGGTCGCCGGGCCAGGCGAAGAAGCCGCTCAGCGGGCCGCGCACCTCGACCTCGTCACCGGGCTTCGCCTCGGTGTGGAACCAGCCCGAGACCTCACCGCCCTCGACATGGTCCAGGGTCAACTCGATGTGCCCGCTGTCCTCGGGCGGGGACGCGATCGAGTAGTGGCGCTGGGCCGTGTAGCCGTCCTCGGCGGTCAGCCGCAGCATCAGGTGCTGGCCGGGCAGATGCCCCGCCCACGCGGGCACCGCGAAGCGGAACGTGGCGGCGTGCGGGGTCTCGCGCCGGATCTCGGTGAGCGTGGCGGTCTGCCACACGGCGGCGGCCCGGTTGCTCACGGCGATCCGGCCGGGCACGGCGAACCGCGTGGACGGCGCGAAGGGGGACGGCGCGGCAGAGGACGGCGCGGTGGGGGACGGTGCGGAGGTCGAGAGGTCAGTCACCGGAGTACCGCTGCTCCTCCCACGGGTTGCCCCGCGCGTGGTAGCCGTTCTGCTCCCAGAAGCCGGGCTCGTCGTGGTCGAGGAGCCGGATGCCCGCGACCCACTTGGCGCTCTTCCAGAAGTACAGGTGCGGCACCAGCAGCCGCGCCGGACCACCGTGCTCGGCGGGCAGCGGCTTGCCGTCGTACTCCCAGGCGATCCACGCCCTGCCGCCGGTCAGGTCAGCGAGCGGGAGGTTGGTGGTGTATCCCGTGTGCGAGTAGGCGACAGCATGGGTGGCGGACACATGTGGCCGGACCACATGGAAGAAGGCGTCCAGCGACACCCCCGCGAACCGCACCCCGAACTTCGACCAGCTGGTCACACAGTGGATGTCACCCGCGTACTCCGACGAGGGCAGCGCGTGCGCCTCGTCCCAGTCCCAGGTCCGGGGCTCCTCGACCAGCCCGTCGACCCGGAACGTCCAGTCGGCGGGGGACAGGTCCGGGGTGACCTCCGCGGAGAGCACGGGCCAGTCGTCGCCCGCGTCGTACTGTCCGGGAGGCAGCCCCGGATTGTGGACGCGGGGGCGTCCGGTGAAGCCTCGGGTGACGTTCATGCATCAACCGTACGCTGTCACCGCGCGTGCTCCGTCCCTGGTCAGTGCCCCGATCATTGCGGCCGTATGAACAGTGCGCGGGCCCGGGAATAGCAGCCGAGCGTGACTCCTTGGCGCTCAATGCCGGGGCCGGTGCCCCGGTGGCGTTGCGAGGAGAGTGAGGAAGCAGATGCCCAAGGCGTACGTCTTCACACGGTACGGCGGACCGGAGACCGAGGCGTTCGTGGACGTGGACCGGCCGCGCCCCGGTCCCGGCCAGCTCCTGGTCGCCGTGCGCGCGGCGGGCGTGAACCCCGTCGACTGGAAGATCCGCTCCGGCTACCGGCGGCCCGGCGACACCGGTGACCGCACCTTCCCGGCCGTGCTCGGCAGCGAGGTCTCCGGTGTGGTCGAGGAGATCGGCGAGGGCGTCGAGGGGTTCGCGGTCGGGGACGAGGTCTTCGGCAACACCCTCACCGGCGGCTACGCCGAGTACACCCTGGTGCCGGTCGCCATCACCGCCCACAAGCCCGCCGGACTCTCCTTCACCGACGCGGCGGCCCTGCCCGTCGCCGCCGCGACCGCCTACGACGGCGTCCACCAGCTCGACCTGCCTGCCGGGGCGACCCTGCTGGTCACCGGCGCGGGCGGTGGGGTCGGCGCGGCGGCCGTACAGATCGCCCGGTCCCTCGGACTGCGGGTGGTCGGCGTCGCGAGCGAGGGCAAGAAGGACTTCGTCGAGTCGCTCGGCGCCGTCCACGTCCCCTCCGGGCCCGGCTGGGCCGAGCGGGCGCGGGCGGCGGCACCGGACGGGCTCGACGGCATCTACGACCTCGTCGGCGGCGACGTACTCACCGAGGCGGCCGACCTGGTCACCGACCGGGCGAAGCTGATCACCGCCGGCGCCCCGGAGGACGTCGTACGGGAGCTGGGCGGCGCCCGCGTGACCAGGGCCCGCGACGCGGCCGTACTGGAAGCAGTCGCGCGGCTCGTCACCGGCGGGAAGCTGGACCCGCACGTCACCCGGACCTTCCCGCTCGCCGAGGCGGGCGAGGCGCTGCGCGCGGTCGAGGAAGGCCACGTACGCGGCAAGATCGTGATCGAGGTGGCCCGATGAGCGACTCCGCGCCGCACGTCCTCGACAACCCCGCCCTCGCCTCCCTGACCGGCCCGCACGCCCACTTCGCCGAGCGGCGCGGCAGAGTCCTGCGCTACCCCGTGGACATGTCCCCGTGGCTCGCGCTGCCCGAGGACCCGGATGCCACGGACTGGGCGGACCTCGCGGCGCTCGCGGGGCCCGGCGCGGACATCCCGTTGGCCGGATTCGTGGGGCGGCTGCCCGACGGCTGGGAGACCACCTTCCACGTCGAGGGCGTGCAGTTCGTCGACGACGGCCTCGCCGCCGCGCCCGATCCGGAGGCGGTCCGTCTCGGCCCCGCCGACGTGCCCGAGATCCTCGACCTGATCGCCCGTACCCAGCCCGGCCCGTTCCTGCCCCGGACCGTCGAGATGGGCACCTATCTGGGCATCCGGCGGGAGGGCGCCCTCGTCGCGATGGCGGGGGAGCGGCTGCACCCGCCGGGCTGGACCGAGATCAGCGCGGTCTGCACCGACCCCGCGGTCCGCGGCCAGGGCCTGGCGACCCGGCTGATCCTCGCCGTCGCGCACGGCATCAGGGAGCGCGGCGAGACGCCGTTCCTGCACACCGGGGCCGGGAACACCAACGCGATCCGGCTCTACGAGTCCCTCGGCTTCCGGCTGCGCCGCAGAACCGCGTTCCTGGCGGCCCGGGCACCGGAGCGGCTGCCGGAGGCGGTGTCGTAGCGGCGCCCTGACTCAGCGTCCTCAGCCGCCGTGTTCCTCCGGTGCCGACCACGCGTTGTAGCGCACGAGATACCCGGCGAACCGCTCCAGGTCCTCCTCAGACCAGTCCGCGAGCCGCTCGCTCACGGCCGCCCGGCGGCTCACGGTGACCCGGCCGAGGACGCTCAGCCCTGCCTCCGTCAGATGCAGCACCTGGACCCGCTGGTCCGCCGGGTCCGGGCGCCGCTCGATCAGGCCGGCCCGCTCCAGCGCGGCGACCTGGCGGCTCACCGTGGACTTGTCCAGCGCGTAGTGGGCGGCCAGGTCGGTCGCGCGGCAGCCGTCGCGTTCCTCCAGATGCCCGAGCAGGGTGTACGACACCAGGGACAGCTCGGGATGCAGGCGCCCCGCCGAGGCGCGGGCCCGGCGCGCGAAGACCGTCATCTCGTGCTGGATCGTCTCCACCGCGCCGGCCGAACTCACGGGACCTCCCTCGTCGTTCTGGTTGCAGAGTACAACTCCTGCCGGTGGGATAGGGTGTGCCAGCCGTTACGTACCGAGGAGGTGAGACCCATCAACGCTGTGTCGGTCCGGGTGCTCGCCCTTCGCGTCGGCGCGGATCACCGTCTGTAGGTGACCGCTGGAGCGCCCTTCGTCTCTCGAAAGGCCCTCGGCTTCCATGCCCTCACTGTCTTCGTCGTATCCGTCGTCTTCCTCGTCCTACGACTCCGTCGTCGTCGCGCTCCGCACCGCGGGCTGTGTCTTCGCCGAGGACGAGGCCCGCTTGATCCTCGCCGCCGCCCGCACTCCGGACGAGGTGGCCGCCATGGTGGACCGCCGGGTCGCCGGCCACCCTCTCGAACTGGTCGTCGGCTGGGCCGAGTTCCGCGGCCTGCGCATCGCGGTGGCCCCCGGCGTCTTCGTGCCCCGCCGCCGTACCGAGTTCCTCGTCGAGCAGGCGCTCGCCCAGGCGCCGGACGCGTCGGTCGTGGTGGACCTGTGCTGCGGCTCGGGCGCCGTAGGAGCCGCCCTCGCCGACGCGCTCGGCCCGGTCGAGCTGCACGCGGCCGACATCGACCCGGCCGCAGTGGAGTGCGCTCGCCGCAACATCGCCCGAGCCGGCGGCCACGCCCACACGGGCGACCTCTTCAAGGCGCTCCCCGACGCCCTGCGCGGCCGCGTCGACATCCTCGCGGCCAACGTCCCCTACGTCCCCACCGACGAGGTCGGCCTCCTCCCCGCGGAGGCCCGCGACCACGAACCCCTGGTCGCCCTGGACGGAGGCACCGACGGCCTGGACATCCTGCGCCGCGTGGCGGACGAGGCCACGGACTGGCTGTCCCCCGGAGGCTGCCTGTTGGTGGAAACGAGCGAACGCCAAGCCCCCCAGGCCGTCACAGCCTTCACCCGATCCGGCCTCACCACCCACCTGGCCGTCTCGGAGGAGTGGTACGCCCACGTGGTGATCGGATCCCACCCTCACTGACCGACCGGCCACTTGAGATAGGCGGCTGTCTCCTGGAAGTCCAGCGTGCGATAGAAGCCCGCCGCCCTGCGGGTCGGCACGGTCACCTCGACGTCCCCCGCTTCCCGCGCCCTGGCCTGGACGGCACGGATCAGCGCGGACCCTGTGCCCCGGCCGCGCTCGGGTACGGCGACGGTGAGTTCCAGCAGTTCGAGGATCGTGCCGCCGGCGAACAGCGTGGGCAGGCGCAGCGCCAGCACATAGCCGACCACTCGAGCCTCCCGCTCGGCCACCAGGAACTCGGCACCGCCCTGTACCGCCGCCCCGAGAACCCGAGGGAACGTGACCTCGTCGAAGACCCCGCGCTCGGGCCGGTGGCTGGTCGCGAACTCCGTCAGCAGGGAGTACACGGCGTCGGCGTCCGAGAGTGTCGTGTCGCGGATGATCACGCGCTCTCCTCCGCCCACCGAGGCGTCCACACGGCCTCATCGTTCGGGTACGCCGCGCGCAGATGGGTGCGCAGGGCCGTCAGGGTCGGGTGGGGGTTGTCCGTGCGCCAGAGGAGGGAGTGGGGGTAGACCGGGGTCGGGTTCTGGACGGGGATGCGGCGGACGTCCTGGTGGGCGGGCCAGACCAGGTGGGTGCGCTCGCCGACGAAGGTCGCGAGGAGCGCGGAGTCCGCGATCGTGTCGAGGAGGGGCTCGGTGCCGAAGTCCGGGCCCGTGGCCTCGATGGTCAGCCCGAACGCCGTCGCGAGATCGTCGTAGTACGTCGTCCATTCGGTGCCCGCGACCAGGCCGGGCATCCAGATGCGGTGCCCGGCGAGGCGCGCCGGTGTCACGGAGCGCGCGGCGGCCAGCGCGTGGGCGGGGCCGGTGACGAGCTGGAGCGGCTCGTCGTAGACCCGTAGCGCCTCGATGCCCTCGGGGAGCCGTCGTACGGGCCGGGTGACGGCCCGGAAGGACGCGTCGATCGTGCCGGAGCGCACCGCCGCGAGCGCCGCGTCCGCGTCGAAGAGCGTTACGACGTCGAGTTCGGCGTCGGGATGGACCCGGTGGAAGTCGCGGAGCAGCCCCGCCGGCGCGAGCCGTCGGCCGATCACGTCGACGCGGAGCGCCCGGCTGCCCGGTCGTACGGAGGCCGCCGCGCGCTCCTCGGCGCGCAGCAGCTCGCGTGCGTGCGGCAGGAACGCCTGCCCGTCGATGGTGAGCCGGGCACCGCGCGGGGTGCGTGTGAACAGCCGCGCCCCGAGGTCCCTCTCCAGCGCGGCCACGCGTTTGGAGGCCGCCTGCTGAGTGATCGACAGCTGAGCGGCGGCCTCCTGGAAGCGCCCCGCGTCCGCCACGGCGACGAAGGTGCGTACGGCATCGAGATCCACGGGCGGAGCCTACGGGTACAACCCACAGTTGTGGCGCCCGGAGCGCGTCGGTTGTTTGATCTGCCGTCCCTCCACTCGCTTGGATGTCTCCGTCCACGCGGGGTTGTCCAGGAGGGAGCGCGGAATTGGGCGGGAAACGGTCGCTGGGGCGGCGGTTCGGGTGGCTGTGGGCGGCCTACGGGGTGAGCGCGTTCGGCACGCGGCTGGCGTTCGACGCCTTCCCTCTCATCGCCGTCATCGTGCTCCACGCGGGGCCCGCCGAGGTGGCGGTCCTGGCCGCCGCGGGGCTCGCCGTCGGGGCGGTGGTCGCGGTGCCGCTCGGGCCCTGGGTGGAGTTCCGCCACAAGCGGCCCGTGATGGTCGCCATGGACCTGGTGCGGTGCGTCGCCCTGCTCACCGTCCCCGCCGCGTACGCGCTCGGCGGGCTCACCTTCGAGCAGCTCCTCGTCGTGGCGGTGCTGGTCGCGGCGGCCGACATCACCTTCACCGCGGCCTCCGGGGCCTTCCTCAAGGCCCTCGTCCCGCGCGAGGACCTGCTCGTCGCCAACGGCCGGTTCGAGGCCACCACCTGGACCGCCACCGTGCTCGGACCACCCGTCGGCGGGGCCATGATCGGGCTGTTCGGGCCGGTGACGACCGTGGTGGCCGACGCCGTGAGCTATCTGCTGTCGGCCCTGGGCATCCGCGCGGTCGGCGGCGGTGAACCACGCCCCGAGCCCGCCCCGACCACCAAGGGCTCCCTCCTGGAGGGCTGGCGGTACATCCTGGCCCACCCCCTGCTGCGCCCCCTGTTCATCAACACGGCGCTGGTCAACGCGCTGATCATGGTGAGCTCCCCGCTGCTGGCCGTCCTGATGCTCGGCCCGCTCGGCTTCTCCCCGTGGCAGTACGGCCTCGCCTTCGCGGTCCCCTGCCTCGGCGGCCTGCTGGGCTCACGACTGGCCCGCCCCCTGGCCGCGCGGTACGGACAGCACCGCGTCCTGCTGACCTTCGGTGTGCTGCGCGCCTGCTTCCCGCTCGGACTGGCGTTCGTGGGCCCCGGCATGTCCGGGCTCGTACTGGTCATGGTCGTCGAACTCGGGGTGATCTTCTGCTGTGGGGTCTACAACCCGGTGTACGCCACCACCCGGCTGGAACTGACCCCGCCGGACCGGGTGGTGCGCACCCTCTCCGCCTGGGGCGTCTCCAGCAAGCTCACCACCGCGGGCATGACCGCCCTGTGGGGCCTCCTGGGCAGCCTGCTCGGCACCCGTACGGCGATCGCGCTGGCCGGTGTCCTGCTGCTCGCCACACCGGCCCTGCTGCCGTGGCGGCGGAACACCGCCCCCGAGCACCCTCAGGAAGCCGTGCCCTCGGCCGACGGGCCGCCGCTGTGCCAGTGACCCGGGCCGTGGCCGGGCATGCCGTGCCGCCCGTTCTCCGAGTCGCCGCTCCCCAGGCCACCGCTCCCCAGGTCGCCGCTGAAGACCCGCGTGGCCGACCTGTCGGAGCCGGAGAGCCTGCCGCTCACGAAGACCGTGTCACCCTTCTTCAGCGCGTCGGCATCGTCTGCACCGAGCACCTTGGTGTCGTCGTCGACGGTCCACGTCCAGGAGGCGCCGTCCTCGCTCTTGACGGTGACCTGGTCGCCGTCGGCCTTCTCGACGGTGCCCCGCTGCCAGATCCGTACGACCCACTCGCCCGAGTCGGGGTCCTTGACGGTCTCCTCGCCGTGCACGCCGCCCCGGAAGCCGAACCGGTGCCCGTCGCGGTCGGGGGACGCCGACCCGGACGGTGCGGAGGCCGCCGCCGGAACCGCGCCCTCAGAACTCCCCGAACTCCCCGAGGTCGCGGCGTAGGCTACGGTGCCCCCGACGGCCAGCACACCGACCGTGGCCGCGGCGATCACCGCCCGCGCCCGCACGGGCTGCCGCTCCCACACCCGGCGCAGCCCCGAGTGGTCGGCGCCGCCGGGGCCGGTGACGATCTCGCCGGGTGGCAGCTCGGGCTCGATCGGCTCCTCGCCCCTGGTGTGTTCCTGCTCCGGTTCGTGCGTCACGGCTCGCTCCCATCGACCCCGGCACCACGCCTGGGTGTGATTGTGGGAAAGAGCGCTTAAGGCGCCGGTAATGGGTTCCTGTGAATCCGGGACGCTCGTCCCACCCGTCACGGCGTCTGCACGCGCGCGATCAGCAGGGCCACGTCGTCGGAGTTGTCCGGCTGGTGCAGCGTGCGCAGGAGCAGGTCGCAGACCTCCTCCAGGGGCCGGTCCCGGCCACCGAGGAGGTCCAGGAGGGCGTCGAGGCGCTCGTCCAGCGGGTGCTGGCGGGTCTCGACCAGGCCGTCCGTGTAGAGCACGAGCCGGTCACCGGGCCGCAGGTCGAAGGCCGTCGTGGCGAAGGCCACCCCGCCCACGCCCAATGGGGCCCCGGTGGGCAGTTCCAGCAGCTCCGGCGGACCGTCGGGGCACAGCCGGGCCGGCGGCAGATGCCCCGCGTTGGCGATCCGGCACTCGCCCTTCTCCGGGTCGTACACCGTGTACAGGCAGGTGGCGATGGAGTGGTCGAGTTCCTGGGTGATCCGGTCGAGGTGTTCGAGGAGTCTGGCCGGATCGAGGTCGAGGGAGGCCAGGGTGCGGGTCGCCGTGCGCAGCCGGCCCATGGTCGCGGCCGCGGTGATGCCGCTGCCCATCACGTCGCCGACGACCAGCGCGGTCTTCCCGCCGTCCAGCGGGATCACGTCGAACCAGTCACCGCCGACCTCCGCGGTGGCGCCCGCGGGCTGGTAGCGCGAGGCGACCTCCAGGCCGCCGGTCACGGGCGGATGGCTGGGCAGCAGGCTGCGCTGGAGGGTCAGGGCGGTGTCACGGGCGTCCTGGTACCAGCGCGCGTTGTCGATCTGCACGGCCGCCCGCGCCGCCAGCTCGCGGGCCAGCAGCAGGTCGTCCTCGTCGAAGGGGGCCGCCCCGCCCGTCCGCTTGAGGGCGAGCGCCCCGAGCACCTCGCCGCGCGCGGTCAGCGGTACGGCCAGGTAGGAGTGGACCCCGGCCTTCGCCAGCAGAGCGGCCGCCTCGGGGGTACGGCCGATGCGCGCGAGGTCCTCGGGTCCGACCTGCGTCACCAGGACCGGGCTCGTGGTGCGCACGCACTCCGTGACCAGCCGGTCGGCGGCGTACTCGACCACCCGGCCGGGCGGGTCGGCCGCGTCCAGCGCCTCCGGGGACCGGTCCGCGCGGACCGCCAGGGAGCGGGTCGTGGCCGGGTCGGCGGGACCCAGGGTGCTGGGCCGCCCCTGCACCACCGCCTCCAGCAGGTGTACGGCGGCCACGTCCGCGAGTGCCGGTACGGCCACGTCGGCCAGCTCTCGGGCCGTGCGGTCCAGGTCCAGCGTGGTGCCGATCCGCGCCGAGGCGTCGGCGACGAGCGCCAGGCGGTGCCGGGCGGCCTCGGCCTCGACGGCCGCCCGGTGCTGTTCGGTGACGTCCAGCACCGAGCCCGCCACCCCGAGGACGTTCCCCATGGCGTCCTCCAGCCGGTAGACCGAGATCGACCAGGCGTGCTCGGTGTCCGGATCCGCAGGAGTCCGCCCGACCGTGTGCCGGTCGACCAGCGGTACGCCGGTCCGCAGCACCTCGCGCGCCGCGGCCTCGAAGGCAGCCACGTCCAGATGGGGCAGGACCTCGGCCATCGTCCGCCCGATGTGCTCCGCGGCCGGTATGCCGTTGAGCTGCTCCAGGGCAGGGTTCACGGACACGTAGCGCAGGTCGGTGTCCATCACGGCCAGCCCGATGGGGGACTGGGACACCAGGCGGGTCGAGAGCGCCACGTCCCGGTCGAGCCGTCGTACGGTCTCCTGGTCGGCGCACAGGCCCAGCGCGTAGACGTCACCGCGGTCGTCCATCAGCCGCATGTTGCGGAACTCGACCAGCCGGGTGCTGCCGTCCTTGTGCCGGATCGGGAAGGCGCCCGCCCAGCTCTGGCCGGTCTCCATGACGTCCGCGAACAGCTTGACCACCAGGTCGACGTGCTGTTCGTGGATCATCAGCTGGGCCGCGTACGTGCCGAGCGCCTCCCGCGCGGGATAGCCGAACAGCTCCTCCGCCTGCGGGCTCCACAGCACGATGCGGCCTTCGGTGTCCAGCACCACCGAAGCCATGCCCAGTACGTCGAGCAGACCGCTCGGCCGTACCGTCCCGCGCGCGGGCTCGTCGCCCCCGGACGCGGGTATCCCGGCTGCATCCATTGCACGAACCGCCTTCGACCGTCCTCGCGGCACGCCCCAGCCCGTGCCGACTCCCCTGTTCTACCGCGCTCAACCGCCTCCGCGACCCCAGGGTCGCGTTCTTCCACCATCCCCCACCACGGGGGCGCGCGTCCGCCGAAGCGCGCCGGGGTGACGAAGTCGTCGCGCGCCGGGCGCTCGGCCCCGGGAAATGGGGGTCGGCACCGATGGTGGGAGCCGTGGTGCGGATGCGACGGTGGCATGGACCCGACCCGACCTGACCGTCCCCGGACCGAAGGAGCCAGCGCATCCATCCCCGTGAAGCACAGCACGCCCGCCCCTCGACCCCCGCGCGGGAGGTGACCCGTGGGACACGCTGACACCCTGCTCGCCATGGGCGGCGCCTTCCTCGCCGCCGCCTTCCTCGCCCGCCTCGGCGGACGGATCGGACTGCCGACCATCCCGCTGTTCATGCTCGCCGGCATCCTGCTCGGCCCGCACACCCCGGGACTGGTGCTGGTCGAGGACGCGCACGACTTCGAGATGCTCTCGGCGCTCGGACTGGTGCTGCTGCTGTTCTACCTGGGCCTGGAATTCCACCTCGACGACCTCCGCGAGGGCGGCAGGCGGCTGCTCGCCGCGGGCGGGATCTATCTGCTGGCCAACGTCGGCGCGGGCCTCGGCTTCGGCTTCGCCCTCGGCTGGGGCACCCGGGAGGCGCTGGTCCTCGCCGGCGTCCTCGGCATCTCCTCGTCGGCGATCGTCACCAAGATCCTCATCGACCTGGGCCGCATCGGCCGCCCGGAGACCCGGCTGATCCTCGGCGTGATCGTGGTCGAGGACATCTTCCTCGCCCTGTACCTCGCGGCCCTCCAGCCCGTCGTCAGCGGCGCCGAGGGCCTCGGGGAGGTGCTCCTCCAGGCGGGCAGGGCGTTCGGCTTCCTGCTGGTGCTGGCCGCCGCCGCCCGCTACGGCACCCGTTGGATCGGCCGTCTGATCCAGGTCCGCGACAACGAACTGCTGGTCATCAGCTTCCTCGGCGCCGCGGTCCTGGTCGCGGGCGTCTCCGAGGTCCTCGGGGTCGCCGACGCCATCGGCGCCTTCATGGTCGGCCTCATCCTCGCCGGGACGCCCTCCGGGCCGCGTATCCGACGCCTGGTGCACCCGCTGCGCGACGCCTTCGCCGCGATCTTCTTCTTCGCCTTCGGCCTCGCCATCGACCCCGGCGACCTGGTGTCCGTCGCCGGACCCGTCGCCGCGGCGGCCGCCGTGACCGTCGTGATGAACGTCGTCGCCGGACTCCTCGTCGCCCGTCTCTACGGCTACGGCGCCGGACCGGCCGCCGACATCGCGACGACCCTGGTGGCCCGGGGGGAGTTCGCGCTGATCCTCGCCGCCATGGCGACCGGTGCGGGCCTGGACGCGCGACTGGCGCCGTTCGTCGCCGGGTATGTCCTCGTTCTGGCCGTTCTCGGGCCCGTCGCCGCGGGCCAGGCCCATCTGCTCGCCCGCGTGCTGGGTCCCCGCGCTGATCGGGGCGCCCGGAACGGCCGTACCACGACCGACGACGACGTCGTACCGACGCCGACTCCCGCCGCCGTACCGGCCGAGGCCGAACGGTAGGGGGCGATCGTAAGGAGGAGTCATGCCGCAGTCCGACGACGAACACCTGGTCGACCTGGCGGCACGACTGGAGCGTGACGACCCCCGCTTCGCCCGCGCGCTGGGCTCGGGCCGGCCCGCCCGGCCCCGCGAGTACCGGCGCGCGGGCGCCTGGGGCACCCTGGGCGCCGCCGGGGTCCTGGTGACCGCGGGGGTGGTGCTGCCGGAGGGCATCCTCGTCGCCGCGGGACTGGTGCTCGGCGGCATCGCCGTCCCGATGTTCGACCCGCACCGGGATCACCCACGGAGCTGAGGCCGCCGGTAGTGCTCCGAGAGCGGTGGTGGTTTTCTGAGGATGTGACGCGGTTCGCGGGGAACCCGGCGCTACCGCGCCATCTCCCGGAAGGAGCGATCACGATGGACCGTGAGCGACCGCACGAGGAGTCCGTCTCCCTGGAAATCAGCGGGTGCAGCAAGGAGGACGCCCGGATCGTCTTCGACACGCTCTGCGCCTGCTTCGAGTCCGACCGGTGCGCCGACGACGTGCCGGAACAGCTCCACGAGACCCGGCCCATGGTGTGGCTCGGGACGTTCGAGGTCTCCGACACCCACCAGTGCCCGCCGCCCGCCCGGCTCTCGTCCTCCGTGGAGGCGGACGCACAGGGCGGCTACTGGGCCATCGAGCGGCTGCGCGCCACGCTGGACTCGATGTTCACGGTGCGCGATCTCTCCTCGGCCTCCGGCGACCAGGAGCGCGAACTGCATGTACGGCTGGAGAGTCGCTGACCACATTGTTCTGCAACTAGTTGCATAAAGCGCTCGGGGTCCTCTACAACAGAGGCGCACGCCACTGCGCACGGAGGGCCCGATGAGCCGATACCCCCACCTGCTGAGCCCGCTCGACCTCGGGTTCACCACACTGCCCAACCGCGTCCTCATGGGCTCGATGCACGTCGGTCTGGAGGAGGCCGAGCGCGGTTTCGAGCGCATGGCCGCGTTCTACGCCGAGCGGGCGCGCGGGGGAGTGGGCCTGATCGTCACCGGGGGCATCGCGCCCAACGACGAGGGGCGGCCGTACGAGGGCGGCGCCAAGCTCGCCACCGACGCGGAGGCCGAGCAGCACCGGGTCATCACCGAGGCCGTGCACCGCGAGGGCGGCCGGATCGCGATGCAGATCCTGCACTTCGGCCGGTACGCCTACCACCAGGACCTGGTCGCGCCGAGCCCCCTCCAGGCGCCCATCAGCCCCTTCCCGCCCCGCGAACTCACCGACGCCGACGTCGAGCGGACCATCGACGACTACGCCCGCGCCGCCCGCCTCGCCCGGCAGGCCGGGTACGACGGCGTGGAGATCATGGGGTCCGAGGGCTACCTCATCAACGAGTTCATCGCCCTGCAGACCAACCAGCGCACCGACCGCTGGGGCGGCTCGTACGAGAACCGCATGCGCTTCCCCGTCGAGATCGTGCGCCGGGTGCGCGAGGCCGTCGGCGAGGACTTCATCATCATCTACCGGCTGTCCATGCTGGACCTCGTCCCGGGCGGCTCCACGCTCGACGAGGTGATCACGCTCGCCAAGGCCGTCGAGGCGGCCGGGGCCACGATCATCAACACCGGCATCGGCTGGCACGAGGCCCGCATCCCCACCATCGCGACCTCCGTGCCGCGCGGCGCCTACACCTGGGTCACCAAGCGGCTCATGGGCGAGGTGTCCGTGCCGCTCGTCACCACCAACCGCATCAACACCCCCGAAGTCGCCGAGGAGTTGCTCGCCGACGGGTACGCGGACATGGTGTCCATGGCTCGACCGATGCTCGCCGACCCGGAGTTCGTCAACAAGGCCGCCGCCGGGACGCCCGAGGCCATCAACACCTGCATCGGCTGCAACCAGGCCTGCCTCGATCACACCTTCAGCCTGAAGATCACCTCCTGCCTGGTCAATCCGCGCGCCTGCCACGAGACCGAACTCGTGCTGTCCCCCACCCGGTTGAGGAAGCGCGTCGCCGTCGTCGGCGCGGGACCGGCCGGACTCGCCTGCGCCGTGAGCGCCGCCGAACGCGGCCACGAGGTCACGCTCTTCGACGCCGCGAGCGAGGTCGGCGGCCAGCTCAACGTCGCCCGAAAGGTCCCCGGCAAGCAGGAGTTCGACGAGACCCTGCGCTACTTCCGCCACCGGCTCGACGCCGAGGGCGTGGACGTACGCCTCAACACCCCCGTGTCCGCAGGTGACTTGGACGGCTACGACGAGATCGTCGTCGCCACCGGCGTCACCCCGCGCACCCCCGAGATCCCCGGCGTCGACCACCCGAGCGTGGTCGGCTACCTCGACGTCCTGCGCGACGGCGCCCCCGTCGGCGACCGGGTCGCGATCCTCGGCGCCGGCGGAATCGGCTTCGACGTTGCGGAGTTCCTCACCGACGGCGGCGAAGGGGCGAGCGACGACCCGGAGACGTACTTCCGCCAGTGGGGCGTCGACATGGACTACACGGCGCCCGGCGGACTCACCGCCCCCAAGCGCCCGGCCCCGCCGCGCACTGTCCACCTGCTCCAGCGCAAGACCGGCAAGGTCGGCGCCGGGCTCGGCAAGACCACCGGCTGGATCCACCGCACCGAACTCAAGCACCGCGGCGTCACCATGGTCCCGGGCGTCCGCTACGACCGCATCGACGACGCCGGACTCCACCTCACGATCGGCGAGGAGAGCACGGTCCTGCCCGTCGACACCGTCGTCCTGTGCACAGGCCAGGAACCGTGCCGTGACCTGTACGAGGAGCTGGTCGCCGCCGGTCGCGGGGTCCACCTGATCGGAGGCGCCGACGTGGCGGCCGAGCTGGACGCCAAGCGGGCGATCAAGCAGGGCACCGAGGTCGCGGCGGCCCTCTAGAGCCCGTCCGGCCCGTCCCTAGGATGACCCCATGTCACTCCCGCACGCGATCCTCACCGCCCTGCTGGAACGGCCCTCGGCCGGGCTGGACCTGACCCGCCGGTTCGACAGGTCGATCGGCTACTTCTGGTCGGCCTCGCACCAGCAGATCTACCGCGAGCTGGGGAAACTGGAAGCGGAGGGGTACATCCGCGCGCTCCCCGCCGAACAGCCCTCCCGCGGGCAGAAGAAGGCCTACGAGGTCCTGCCCGCGGGCCGCGCCGAGCTGGAGCGCTGGACGGCCGCGGCCCAGGACCCCAAGCCGCACCGGGACGCGCTGCTGCTGAGGCTGCGCGCGGCGGCGGTGGTCGGCACCGAGGGCCTGGAGGCCGACCTGCGTCGCCATCTCGATCTGCACCGGCGGCAGTTGGCGGAGTACGAGGAGATCCAGAAGCGGGACTTCCCGCCCGGCAACGACAGCGCGCAGGCCAGGCTCCAGCACCTGGTCCTGCGCGCGGGCATCGAGTTGGAGACCTTCTGGACGCAGTGGCTCACTGAGGCGCTGGAGGAGTTTGCCGAGCTGCCCGGCGAGTAGGGCCGGGAGGGAGTGGGCCCGTCAGAGGCGGTGCGGCCGTGCGCGACGGCGCAGGAACCAGGCCGTCGCCAGGGCTCCGACCGTGACCAGTCCGCCGCCGGCCGCCATGGTCAGCGTGCTGTAGTCCTTGGTCGAGCCGCCCAGCCCCCCGACGACACCCCGGGACGGCGAGGCCGTCGCCGAGACCGTGGGCGTGGCGGCCGTACCGGAGACGATGACCGACTGGGTGCCGGCCGTGCTGTTGTCGAAGGCGCAGATGACGATGACGGTGTACGTCCCCGCGCTGACGTTCGACCAGGCGCCGGACTGGAGCGAGGTCGTCCCGGACAGGGCCACCTGGCGCCCCTGCGCGAAGTTCGCCTGGCTGCTGGTGAGGAGCGAGGCGGTGCCCCAGCCGCCGGTGGTGGCGGTGCGGGAGCAGGCGGTGGTGGTGACGGAGACCGTGGATCCGGAGGTGCTCACGGAGATGCCCGACGCGGCCGCGGCCGGCCCGGCGGTCAGGGCTAGCGGCAGCGCGGCGGCGGCCGCGGCCACGCCGGAGCGGAGGAGAAGCTGAGAAGTGCGCATGGACTGCCCTCCGGCGGCACGGTTGGCGGTACATCCCTTGCGCCGCCTGGGGTCGGGAAACGCCCGTGCTGCCTCGGTCACAGCGAACGTGCCGGACGTCCGGCGCGCATGCGGACCGCCCCCGTGCAGGTGACGGATTCCTTCGTCCGGCGCAAGCAGGGGAGCGGGGGCCGGAGGGTTGGTCAGGGTCGTGCCGGGGCGCCCGTCGTCACCTTCCGCTCCACCGACAGCCCACCCCAGGTGCCGTCGGGCAGCCGTGCCCGGATCCGCACCCGATGGTCGACGCCTGCCTCCCGGCCCAGATAGAAGCTGTACGTCGCCCGCCCGCGCGGCGGCTCCCCGCCGAAGACGAGCGAGGTGGCCGCAGCCCCGTCCAGCCGGACCTGGTACTCCGTGACCACCCCGTCCGTGTGCGGGGGCACCCAGCTCAGGTCGAGGTAGTAGGCACCGTCGTCGGCGTGCCGGGCCGTCGCGCGGAAGTCCGTCGGGGCGGTGTCCCCTCCGTCGTCGCTGCCCGGCGTGGTGATCCGGACGGTCCCACTGGCCGGCGAGACGTTGTCGGCCGCGTCCCGGGCCTGGACGGTGAAGGTGTAGCGGGTACCCGCCCGAAGCCCGGTGACCACGGCCGCCGTCTGGTCGCCGCCCACACTGTGGATCTTGGTGCCGCCCTGGTGGATGTCGTACGACACCACATCCCGGTCGTCCTTGGAGGCGGACCAGCTCAGCTGCACGGCCCTGCTGCCCACCGCCCGCCCCTCCAGCGTCCCGGGCCGGGTCGGCGCCTCGTGGTCCGCCGCCACGGCGACCGGGGTCGTCGCCCGGACCTCCCGGCCGGGTGGGCCGAGACGGCCCTCCATGTCACGGGCGCGGACGGTGAAGACGTACGGGGTGCCCGGCTTGAGCCTGGTGACATCCACCATGTGCTGTGAACCCGGCACTTCCCGGACCTTCGTGGTGCCGCGATACACCTCGTAGCAGTCGATGGAGGCGGAGGGGACCGCGTTCCACATCACGTGCACGCTGGTCGCGCTTCCCGCGGCGGCGGTGACGCCCAGGGGAGCGGCGGGGAGTCGGCCGCTGTCGCCGTCGTCCGGGCCGCCCCACCCGCAGGAGCCGACGAACACCAGCGCGGCGCACAGGCGCAGGGGGACGGGAACGCCTCGCACGTCTCTGCCTCCCGGGGAGGACACCGCGGCAATGGTCCGGACCAATATGACGCCGGTGGGGTGCCCGCATCAAGAGGGCGGTCCGCGTGGGCCGGTCCGGGACGGTTACGTATGCTGAGGGCCTTCACGGCCGAACTGTCCCTGACTGAAAGGGAGTTCGCGCCGGTGGTGCGGGCCGCTGTCGTTGCTGTCCCCGCACCGGTACGGGTGGCAGGGCGGCCCGGGGTCCGTCGAGGGCCTCGGCCCCCGGCCCCTGCCCCGTACGGACCCCTTGCGGTGGCCGCCCGACTGAAACGGCATCAGATTTGGCTGAGTGTCCGTCAATGTCCCCCCACGAGAGGGCCCCTCATCGTGCGTGTCCAGTCGCTGACACTGGCCGCGGCAAGCGCCGCTCTGCTCGCCCCCACGACGTCCCCCGCCACGGAGCCCGTCGCCCGGACGGAGCCGGTGGTGCGGCACGAGGCCGAGAGCCTGGCCGCCGACCTGCTGGCGAAGGTGAGCAAGTGCAAGCCCGTCTCACGCGGCCGCTACCGCAGTGACGACGGCAAGCGCGCGACCGTCCCGGTCTGCGGCACGCGCGACGCGGTCTTCTGGAAGGCCGACATGGACATCGACTGCGACGGACGGCCCGGTCGCCGGTGCAATCGCCGCACCGACCCGCTCTTCTCCGCCGCCACCGCGTTCCAGCAGTCGGACGGCCGCCATCTCAGCGCCGAACGCCTGCCGTACATCGTGGTCCCCACCCCGAGCCGGATCTGGAACTACCGCGACCACGGGGTGCGCGGCGGCTCGGTGGCCGCCGTCGTCCACGACGGTCAGGTGCGGTACGCGGTCGTCGGGGACGTCGGCCCGCACGACATCATCGGCGAGGCCTCCTACGCCACCGCCAAGGCCCTCGGTATCCGCCCCGACCCGATCGGCGGCGGCACGGACGCCGAGGTCACCTACATCGTCTTCAAGGACGAGCGGGTGCAGCCGATCGAGGACCAGGAGGCCGCCGTGGAACTCGGCGAGCGGCTCGCACGCAAGTTCGTGGACGCGAAATGAGACAGGGGAGCCCCGACCGCCGGGACTCCCCTTCCGTGGGCCGGATCAGACCGCGGCCCAGCCGTCGTCCACCGGCAGGACCACGCCGTTGACATTGCTCGCCGCGTCCGAGGCCAGGAACACGATGGCCGCGGCCTGCTCCTCGGGCTGGGAGATCCTGCCGATGTTGACGAAGTGCGGGCCGAGCGCCGCAGGGCCGTGCGCCTCCTGGTCGGCCTCCACCACGATGTTGGTCGCGGTGCCGCCCGGCGCGATCGCGTTCGCGCGGATGCCCTGCTTGCGGTACATCACCGCGAGGTTCTTGGTGAGGCCCACCACGCCGTGCTTGGAGGCCGTGTAGGCGGCGCCCGCGGCGCTGCCGCGCAGGCCCGCCTCGGAGGCGGTGCTGACGATCGCGCCCTTGCCCGCCTTCAGCATGTGCGGCAGCACGGCCCGGGTGAGCAGGAAGGGCGCCGTCAGGTTGACCCGGATGACCCGCTCCCACTCCGCGTCGCTCACGTCCGCCAGCGCCGACATCCGGTCCATGATCCCGGCGTTGTTGACCAGGACGTCCACCCCGCCGAAACGCTCCACCGCGGCCTGGGTCACCTGGTCCACGACGGCCTGCTCGCTGAGGTCCCCGGTGACGGCGACCGCGGTGCCGTCCGCGTCCTCGATCTCCTTGACGACCGCCGCGGCGCCCTCGGCGTTGAGGTCCGCGACGACGACCCGGGCGCCCCGGGCGGCGAAGGCCAGGGCGGTCGCGCGCCCGATACCCGAACCCGCTCCGGTGACGATGACGCTGCGTCCGTCGAAATCGCCGGCCATGTGGTGCTCCTGTCGTTCTGTGCCTGGTGCTCGCGCGGGCGGTCCGCCTGCGCGGATGCCACCCTACGACTTAATGTCTGTGAGTGACATAAATTCTTGGTGGAGAATTTCGCAGGACAGTGAGCAGCGAGGACCGAAGCCGG
This sequence comes from Streptomyces sp. NPDC047072, assembly GCF_040643855.1. Classification (NCBI taxonomy): domain Bacteria; kingdom Bacillati; phylum Actinomycetota; class Actinomycetes; order Kitasatosporales; family Streptomycetaceae; genus Streptomyces; species Streptomyces sp. NPDC047072. The sequence continues at coordinate 65,156 of NZ_JBEYVC010000030.1, forward strand.
AGGAACTGATGACCGCAGCCCGTGGGCGCACGGGACGGCCGCCCCTGACGGAGCAGCGCCGGGCCGAGATACGGCTGGAGATCGCCCGGGCCGCGGTGGACCTCTTCGTCACCCAGGGCGTGGCGGCCACGACGGGGGAGCAGATCGGACAGGCGGCCGGCGTCTCCGCGCGGACCCTGTGGCGCTACTTCCCGAGCAAGGAGAGCTGCGTACGGCCGCTGTTCTCGGCGGGTATCGACCTGATCGCCGGCCTGCTGCGGGAGTGGCCCCCGGACTGCCCCCTGGAGGGGCTCTTCGACCGGGACGCCGCGACCGACGTCGGCATCATCGGCGGACCGGAACGGGCCACGGTCGGCGATCTGGTCCGGCTGACCCGCACCGAGCCGGGGCTGCGCGCCGTCTGGCTCCAGACGTACGACGAGGCCGAGCCGGCCTTCGCCCGTGCCCTGGCCGAGCGCGCCGGAATATCCGCCGACGGACTGCGGCCCGCGATCTGGGCCGCGATGTTCAACGCGGCGCTGCGCGCGGCGGTCGAGCACTATGCCTGGCGCACCTCCGACACGCCCACCGAGGCCGCGGCGGCGGAGGCCGAACTGCTGGAGACGTTGCGCTCGGCGCTGGCCGTCGCCGCGGAAGGGGTCGGATAGCGGGCGAGGGGAGGCGAGGGGGCTCGGGGCCGCTCGCGGGACCGTCCGTCGGTCCGTACGCCGGCCGGGTCCGCCGTCGGCTGCACGGTGGCCGCGCGCTTCAGGCGTACGCCCACCGGACGCGCCGTCGGCCGTACGCCTGCCGGACCTTCGCCGGCCGGGCGCCCGCCATCCCTTCCCCACCGGCTGTACCGCCCGCCAGCCCCCCGCCGGTCGTACCGCTTGTCAGACCTTCCGGTAGCTGTACGCCTCCGTGGCCGCCGCCTCCACCGTCGCGAGGTCGGCTCCTGTTGCCGCTGTGACCACCGCGGCAACCGCGCCTTCGACGAACGGGGCGTCGACCAGGCGGGTGTCGGCGGGGAGTTCGTCGCCCTCGGCGAGCAGCGCCTTGACGGTGAGGACCGCGCTGCCGAGGTCGGTCAGGACGGCGACCCCGGCGCCCCGGTCCACGGACGCGGCCGCCGCGGCGATCAGCTCCGCGCTGGTGCCGAGTTCACCGCCCGCCGTACCGCCGGCCGGCGCCACCGGCACCTCGACACCACCGCCCACCAGACCCTTCGCCAACTCGGCCACGGACGCGGCGACTTGTGCGCTGTGCGACACCAGCACGATCCCGACGAGCTTTCCGTCACTCACCGGCGGCCTCCGCAAGCGCGGCGATCAGCAGCGAGGCGGAGGTCGCGCCCGGGTCCTGGTGCCCGACGCTGCGCTCCCCGAGATAACTCGCCCGGCCCTTGCGGGCCTGCAACGGCGTGGTCGCGAGGGCCCCTTCCTCGGCCGCCGCCCGCGCTGCGGCGAACCCGGTTCCGAGCCCGTCTACGGCGGGCACCAGCGCGTCGATCATGGTCTTGTCGCCCGGCGCGGCACCGCCCAGCGCCATGACCGCGTCCACACCCGCCCGCAGCGCGTCCGCGAACTCCCGCTCACTCACCTCGGCTTCGTCGCCCAGAGCCTTGCCCGTCCGCCGCAGCAGCGTGCCGTACAACGGCCCCGACGCACCGCCCACCGTCGAGATCAACTGACGTCCGGCGAGGGTGAGGACGGCCCCCGGAGTCTCCGGTGCCTCCTTCTCCAGAGTTGCGGCCACCGAGCGGAAGCCGCGCTGGAGGTTGCTGCCGTGGTCGGCGTCCCCGATGGGCGAGTCGAGGGCGGTGAGCCGCTCCGCCTCGCGGTCCACGGACGCGGCGGTCGCCGTCATCCAACGGCGGAAGAAGTCGGCGTCGAGCACTGGATCTCCTTGCGTGGAAGGTACGTCGGTCGGCCTGCTCACATGCCCCAGCGCAGCCCCGCCGTCTTCACGGGGGCGTCCCACAGGCGCAGCAGCTCCTCGTCGACCTGGCACAGGGTGACCGAGGCGCCGGCCATGTCGAGCGAGGTGACGTAGTTGCCGACCAGGGTGCGGGCGACGGCGACCCCGCGCTCCGTGAGCACCCGCTGCACCTCGGCGTTGAAGCCGTACAGCTCCAACAGCGGTGTCGCGCCCATGCCGTTGACCAGGACGAGCACCGGGTTGCGCGGGCTCATGTCGTCGAGGATCGCGTGCACGGAGAAGTCGGCGATCTCGCGCGAGGTCATCATCGCGCGCCGCTCCCGGCCGGGCTCGCCGTGGATGCCGACTCCCAACTCCAGCTCGCCGTCGGGCAGTTCGAAGGTGGGGCTGCCCTTGGCGGGGGTCGTGCAGGCGCTGAGCGCGACGCCGAAGCTGCGGGAGTTCTCGTTGACCTGACGGGCGATCGCCTCCACCCGCTCCAGCGGCTGCCCCTCGTCGGCCGCCGCGCCGGCGATCTTCTCCACGAACAGCGTGGCACCCGTGCCGCGCCGACCGGCGGTGTAGAGGCTGTCGGTCACCGCCACGTCGTCGTTGACGAGGACCTTGGCGACCCGGATGCCCTCGTCCTCGGCGAGTTCGGCGGCCATGTCGAAGTTGAGCACATCACCGGTGTAGTTCTTCACGATGAACAGCACCCCGGCCCCGCTGTCCACGGCCGCCGCGGCCCGCACCATCTGGTCCGGCACCGGGGAGGTGAACACCTCGCCCGGACAGGCCGCGGAGAGCATGCCGGGGCCCACGAAACCGCCGTGCAGCGGTTCGTGCCCCGAGCCACCACCGGAGACCAGGCCGACCTTCCCGGCGACGGGGGCGTCCCGCCGTACGATCACGCGGTTCTCCACGTCCACGGCCAGCTCGGGATGGGCGGCCGCCACGCCACGCAGCGCGTCCGCGACCACGGTTTCCGGGACGTTGATCAACATCCTCATTGCTGTCTCCTCGTGAGGGTCGGCGGCTGAGATCGCCGCTGTCGGCAGTATCGACCTTGAGACAGCGAAGGTCACGCGCGCGTGCGGGTGTGTGAACCGGCGCGCCAGTGGGCACGTTCGATCCGACGTCACGTACGGAGGCCCCGATACCGTGCCCGTTTCCCCTGGTCCGACGCCGGGGCCCCGTCTGCTGACGGCTCTGGCCGGGGCGCAGCTGCTCGTGGCGCTGGACTTCTCCGTCATCTATGTCGCGCTCCCCGACATCGGGGCCGACCTCCACTTCTCCTCCGTGGCGCTGCAGTGGATCGTGAGCGCGTACGCGATCTTCTTCGCCGGGTTCCTGCTGCTGGGCGGACAGCTGTCGGACGTCCTCGGAGCCGGCCGGGTGTATCTCGTCGCCCAGGTGCTCTTCGCCGTCTCCTCGACCGGTGCCGCGCTCTCGTCCTCCGCCACGCCGCTGATCGCCGCACGGGTCGGGCAGGGAATGGCCGCGGCCCTGCTGGTGCCGGCGACGCTGGGGCTGCTCAGCTCCGCCTACCCGGCCGGCCCCGAGCGCGACCGGGCGGTGAGCGTGTGGGGCACCACCGGTGCGGTCGGGCTCGCCCTCGGGGTCACGGTCGGCGGGGGCATCCTCGCGGTGGCCTCGTGGCCGTGGATCTTCTGGATCAACCTCCCCATCGTGGCGCTCTGCCTGCTCGCCGCCGGGAACGCGGTCCGTTCCGGCGCATCCGGGGCCGCCCGGGCCCCCGTCGCGGCGACGGCCACGTTCTCCGCGTGCGTCGCCGTCGTGGCCCTCGTCGTGGCCTTCACCGAACTCTCCCGCACCCGGCCCTCCCTCCCCGTCGTCGCCGTCGCACTGGCGGCGGCGGTCCTGGCAGGAGGGCTGCTCATACGGTGCCAGAGCGGAGGCAGACCACTGGTGCCCCGCACCCTGCTGCGGGTGCGAACCCTCCAAGTGGCCTGTCTGGTCGCGGCGTTGCACATGGCGAGCTTCGGGGCCGAGTTCTACCTGGTCACCCTGTACCTCCAGGAACTGCGGGACTACAGCGCGCTCGCCGCGGGCCTGGCCTTCCTCCCGCTGGCCGGAGCCGTCACGGTGGGCAACCAGGTGGCGGGCCGGGCGGCCGGACGGCTGTCCTTGAGAGCGCTGCTGTCCGCGGGGTTCCTCATCGGCACGACCGGACTCGTGGTGCTCGCCCTGGCCGTCGCCGCCGACGGGGGATACGCGCCGGGCATCCTCCCGGGGCTGCTGCTCAGCGGCCTGGGACAGGGGATGGCGTTCACCGGCATGTTCATCACCGGGACCCGCGACCTGCCGCAGGAGAGCAACGCGATGGGGAGCGCGCTGGTGACCACGGCGCAGTACATCGGCGGCTCCCTCGGCCTGGCCCTACTGGTCCTCCTGCACGGAGAGCGGCCGACGGCCCCGGACTTCGTCCGGACGTTCTACGTCACCGCGGTCGTCGCCACCGCGGCCGTGCCGTCGGCACTGCTCCTCCTCACCCCTCCGTGCCGAAGTAGCGGTCCCCGAAGTCGCCGATTCCGGGGACCATATAGGCGTTCTCGTTGAGCCGTCGCTCGATGGCGGACGTCACGATCCGCACCTCGGGGAACCGCTCGCACACGGCCGTGATGCCCTCGGGCACGGTGATGAGGTTGACGAAGACGAGGTGGCTCTGGCGCACCCCGTGCTCCAGCAGCAGCTCGATGGAGGCCGTGGCCGTTCCCCCCGTGGCCAGCATCGGATCGAGGAGGAGGACATGGCGCTCGGCGATGTCGCCGGGGAGCTTCGTGTAGTACAGCCGGGGCAGTTTGGTGGTCGGGTCCCGCTGGATGAGGATCTTCCCGATCGGAATCCCGGGGCACACCGCGCGCAGCTCCGTCTCCATGCTCTCCCCGGCCCGCAGCACCGGCACACCGCACAGTCCGGCCGCCAGGCGCAGCCCGGGGTAGGTGGCGCCGACCGGGGTCCGGACGTCGTAGGGCTCGAAGGGCAGCAGGTCCAGTCCCGCCTCGATCACCCTGCGGATGACACGGCCGGAGTGGAGCACGAAGTCCTCGCGGCGGGCGTTCCGGTCGCGGATGAGGGTGTGCAGGGCGCGCAACTGGTCGGTCTGGGGCAGGAGATGGACGTTCGTGCCGAGGTATTTCTCGACGGACAGCGTGGGAGTGGTCATCAGGCCTCCTCGTCGGTGGGCGGCTCCTCGAAGGTGGCGGGCAGCGCCGGCCTGGTGGTGAACTGGCCCGCGGCGACCCGGTAGAGGGAGAGTCCGCCGCTCAGGCACCACATCTCGTGCATGACGTACACCAGCTTCGGGTTGTGCTCCTCGTCCTCCTCGACCGCCCGCGCGATCAGCCAGTCCCACTCCCGGGTCCAGCGCGGGTCGTCCAGGTCGTCGAGGGCGGTGTCGAAGAGCGCGGCCAGTGCGGCGACCTTGCGCTGCCGGGGGAAGCGGCCGCGGGAGAACAGCACGCCGATCAGACCCGTCCAGTGACAACCGACCACCTCGTGGCGCCGGTCGGCGGGGAGCGCGTCGGCGATGTGCCGCATGGCGTGCAGGGAGGTGATCAGGTGCACCAGCAGGAAGTCGCCGGGCTCCGCGAGATAGAGCAGCGTGACCAGCCGGGTCACTTCGTTCCAGCTGGTCGTGGGGTCCTGGTCGGTGGCCCAGGAGGGGATCTCGTGGATCAGGGGGTGGCCCACGGCGTGCATCCGGGCGATGCGGTACTGGATCCCCGAGCGCAGGATCTCGGGGTTGATGCCGGCCATCGCCTCGGGGGAGGTGTCACCGACCAACTTCTCCACCCAGTCGGAGAGTTCCTCCCGGTTGTCCTCCCAGAAGGCGACGATGCGCATCCAAGAGTCCAGCGGGCTCTTCTCGCCGTGGACGGCGGGGAAGGTGCGCTCGGGGTGGCAGGAGACATGGCCGAAGGCGAGGTAGGCGAGCCCCTCGACCGTCATCCGGCGGCTGCCCGCGTCCAGCCCCCAGCCGAGATGGATGGTGGCGTGCGTGAGCGCGCCGACCCAGCCGGACAACAGGTGGGGCATATAACGGCGGAGCACCTCCGGCAGGCCCAACTCCCGCTCGCGACGGTCGAAGAAGTCGCAGTACGCGGCGAAGTCGGTACGCCTGCCCAGCAGTTCGAGCCAGTTGTCGTCGTCGATCGTGCGCCGCGCGGGCCGGGCCGGCTCCACACGGAAGCCGTACGACGTCATGCTCACGTAGGCGTCGTGGTACTCCTCGATCCGCCGCGGATCCACGCCGAGCCCCGCCAGGGCCACCACGGCGTGCTTGATGTGGTCGGTGAGGTGACCGTTGAACTCGATGTGCCGGCTGCGGTCCGCGAGCAGCCGGTCGACCACCGCGCTGGAGGTCGTGCGGAGGCGGCCGTCCGGCGGCAGCTCCTTCACGAGGTGGGCCACGACCTCCTCGAAGCTGTCGGCGATGTACGACGGGTCGGCCGCCGCCAGTGCCGAGCGGGTGTGGACGCCGTAGGTGACCGCGACCGAGCGGATACCGGCCGCCCGGGCCATGAGCAGATCGTGGCTGGTGTCGCCGACCGCCACCGCCCGCTCCGGCCCGGCGGCACAGCGCACCAGGACGGTCAGCGCGGACTCCGGATGCGGTTTGGGGTGGGCCACGTCGTCGGCGCCGACGAGGACCGTGAAGAAGTCCCCGAGGCCGGCCGCACGGAGCAGGGCGTCGGCGCCGGCGTGGAACTTGCTGGTGGCCACCGCGAGGGTGATGCCCTGGCGGCGCAGCTCGGCGAGTCCTTCCGGGACACCGGGGAAGACCAGTTCGGCGGCGCGCGGCAGAAGTACGGTGCGGAACGCCTCCTGGTAGCGGGCCATGCCCTCGGCGACGCGGGGGTCGTCCCGGCGTACACCCAGCAGGTCCGCGAACGCCTGGTCCAGCGGAAGCCCGATGGTGGCCCGGATCTCGGCCGGGTCCCGGGGTCCGACGCCCATCGCCTCGAAGGCGGCGGCGAAGGTCCGCATGATCGCCTGCGGCGAGTCCACCAGGGTCCCGTCGAGATCGAAGATCGCCACACGCGTCATATCGGCCCCCTGCCTACGGCTGTCCGCGCGCACCTGCTGCCTACGGCTGTCCGCTCGCGACTCCCGATGCTCGGTCTCGGTCATCGGCCCTCCTCGCGGCGGTAGGCGGTGTGGGCCGCGGCGAGCCGGCCGCCGGCCTCGGCGGTGTGGACGAGGACCGCCGTGTTGGCCGCGGTCGACCTGCCCTCCGTGGCCCGGTCGACCGCACGCATCACGTACTTCGTCACGTCACCGCCACGCACTCCGTCCCGCTCGGCGCCCGCGAGGGCCCCGGCGATGGCCGCCTCGATCTCCTCGCCGTCGATGGCGTCCTCCGCAGGCGTGGGGGTGGTGATCAGGACGGCGCCGTCGTTGCCCAGCGCCCAGTGCATGTCGACCGTGCGGGCGATCAGCGTCTCGTCGTCCAGCCGGTGCGGGGCGCGCAGCCCGCTGGAACGGCAGTAGAACGCGGGGAAGTCGTCGAAGCCGTAGGAGAGGACGGGGACGCAGTGCGTCTCCAGGAACTCCAGGGTCAGGCCCAGGTCCAGGATCTTCTTGGCGCCCGCGCAGACCACGGCCACCTTCGACCGGGTGAACTGGATGAGATCGGAGGAGATGTCCATGGTGGTCTGCGCCCCGCGGTGGACGCCTCCGACGCCGGCGGAGGCGAAGAACTCGATCCCGGCGAGTTCCGCCGCCACCAGGGAGGAGGCGACGGTGGTGGCGCCCGGCGACCCCGCGGCGAGGACGACCGGCAGGTCCCGGCTGCTCACCTTGGGGATCCCGGAGCCGGCGCCGAATCGCTCGATGTCGTCGTCGGTCATGCCGACGAGGATCCGTCCGCCGTCGATGCCGATGGTCGCCGGTATCGCGCCGCCCGTCCGGACGGCCTGTTCGACCTTGCGGGCGGTGGCCACGTTGTCGGGGTAGGGCAGCCCGTGGCTGATGACGTTGGACTCCAGGGCGACCACGGGGTCGCCCGCGGCGAGTGCCGTGGCCACCTCGTCGGTGAACACGAGAGGCACAGGGCTGTGCACGCCTGGCTGGTGCCTGGTCATGCGCGGTCCTTCCGGTAGGGGGATCAGTAGTTGGGGGCCTTGCGCAGCAGGTCCTTGCGCTCGACGATCTCCGGGACGTAGACGCGCTCGTGCCATGCCTCTTGGTCGACCGGTTCGAGGGCGATGGACACGACGTCCTCGGCGCAGCCGAAGGCCTTCCGCACCGCGGTGGTCACCGCGTCGACCAGCTCGGTCTCCTGTTCCCGGGTGAGGGGCACTGGGAAGTGCTTGATGTGGACGTGGGGCACGTCGGCCTCCTGAAAGGGCACGTGGGACGGGGCCGCCAGCCCGTCGCGGATCCGTGCGGCGAGTTCGGTGACATGCGGTTCGCGCAGCACGGCGTAGTGGCCGGTGCCGAGCCGGTGCACGGTGGGTGGTGTGGCCGAGTAGCCGCTCCGGCTCTCCAGGAAGGAGCAGTCGTCGTCGGCGGCCTTGAGGATTGTCACCGGAGCGTCGAGCCGACGTCCGGTCAGCTCGGGGAACGCGTACGTCAGGGCGTACGTCCGCCGGACGATCGCGGTGACGGCCCGCACCAGCTTCTCGTCCAGGCGGGGGAAGCGGGCGGTGACGAAGGCGGTGAACCCGTCCTCGTCGTGGACGGTCCGCAGACAATCGTCCAGCACCCGGCCGTCGAGCGTGCCGGCGAAGACGGAGAAGAGGAGGGCGAGGAAGGCCCGGTCGGTGAAGTCCGCGGTGCCGCTCGCCTCGGCCGCGTCCTCGGGCCGTAGCCGGGGCTGCCCGGGGGCGACGAGGAAGAGATGCTCCACGCGTTCGCCGGCCCGCTCCAGCAGGCGGGCCGTCTCGAAGGCGACCCGGGCGCCGAAGGAGTACCCGCACATCAGATACGGCCCCGCCGGCTGGACCTCCCTGATGGCCTCGACGTCCGCCGACGCCATCTCGCGCACCGTCCCGTAGGGGACCTCGCCCTGGTTGATGCCGTGGGCCTGGATGCCGTAGACGGGCCGGTCGGTGCCCAGCGCGGCGGCCAGCGGACGCAGGTTCATGGGGTAGCCGCCCAGGCCCGGCCAGCAGAACAGCGGGGTGCCGGAGCCCCCGGACGCCAGCGGCACCAGACGGGAGACGGTGGCGGGGGACCCGGCGTCCAGCCTGCGGGCGAGCTGCTCCACCGTCGGCGCCTCGAAGAACGTCTGGTACGGCAGCGCACTTCCGAACGCCCTGTTGAGCCGGTGGACGAGCGCCACGGCGAGCAGGGAGTTGCCGCCGCACTCGAAGAAGTCATCGAGGACGGAGACCTGTTCCCGCCCGAGGACCGCCCGCCACACGTCCCGCACCCGGCGCTCGGTGCGGGAGCGCGGGGCGACGAAAGTCCGCCCGGAAAAGGCGAGTTCGGCTTCCTGGGACGACTCCAGCGCCTTGGTGTCGATCTTGCCGTTGGCGGTCAGCGGCAGCCGGTCCAGGACCACGACGCGGTGGGGCACCATGTAGTGCGGCAGCAGAGCGGACAGATCCTCCTTGATCAGTTCCGCGGGCCCCTGCATATGGACCGTGTCCTCCTTCATCCCCTCGCCGCGCACCTGCTCCTCGCTGACCCGCCCGCCGACGAAGAAGTACGACGGCCCCGTGGGCAGCCCGCAGGAGGCGAGGATCTGCTCCAGACGCCGGGCCGCGGGAAGGTCGTTGCCGGACTTGGAGCTGTAGCCCGACGACATCAGGCCGATGCCCAGGTCGTTCGTCTGCAGGCGCTGCAACGCGCGGCCCAGGTCGACGTAGGACCGCTCGGCATCACCACGGGCCACCACCGCCATCCCGAAGGAGGCACGCTCGTACACCCGTTGGTTGATGGCGACCACGTGCTTCTTCTGGACGAGCGAGTCGCTGATGCGCTCCAGACGGCCGTCGGCGTACCGGTACAGCCCGGCCGGCAGGTCCGCGATCTTCCCGGGGTGGGACTGGACGTAGACCTCGAGAGCGTCGTGAGGCGCGGCGGTGCCGTACGGCACCCAGTCGAAGGAGCCGAGGAAGTGGTCCTCCGGCGCGCAGTCGAGGTGCTCCCGGACGGCGGGGCGGGCGGCGGGCGTGATGTCGAGGCCGTGCTCCGGCAGGACCTCCTCGAACAGACCGACCATGTGGCCGGCCTCGATCTCGAGAACCTCCCGGATGTTGGTGCGGTACACCGGTGCGATCGCCCGGTGCTTGCCGAGGAGGTGGACGCGGATGGAGGGGCCCGGCCGCGGGTCGGCCTCGCCGATGCGCACCAAGTGGTGGTGCACGGGGTGGTAGTAGTACAGGCCCGGCAACACCTCGGCTGTACCGGTGAGTTCGAGGTACAGCTGGGTCGCGTACAGGGAGCCGGGGGAGGCGTAGGCGAACTTCGGCAGCAGCCGTTCGTTGCTGAGGTGCTGCCCGAAGTTCCTGAGGACGACGCCCAGTTCATTGAGACCCAGGCTGTCGGGCGGGCGAGAGGCGACGGCATCCCGGGGGCGTGCGAGCAGTCGCACGATGTCGTCCCGGCGGACCTCGCCGCCCTCGTAGAACCGGTACGTCTTGCGGGCGAAGGCGAGAGCGCGCTGGCGGGGTGTGGCGTCCGCCCCGGGCAGTTCGATCACCGGTCGGCCGGCCAGTTCCGCCTCGTCACGGCAGCCCTGGTACGACAGTTGGGCCCTGACCTGGAGCCTGTCGCCCTTGGACCGGTGGTGGGGGCTGTGCTCGCCCTGGTCCATCAGGGCGGCTTCCCTCGGGTTCAACTCCACGAAGGCGACCAGGTTCTGGAAACCGGTGGCGCTGTCGTCGCGCAGCAGGACCGCGGAGCTCCTGACCCAGTCGTGGGACTCGACGGTCCGGCTGATCTCGTCCAGCTCCACGCGGTAGCCGCGCAGTTTCACCTGGTTGTCAGCCCGCCCGACGAACTGGACGGTTCCGTCCGGGTTCCGGTGCGCCAGGTCGCCGGTGCGGTACAGGCGCGCGCCGGGCCCGGCCGCGAAGGGGTCGTCCAGGAAGCGCTCGGCGGTGAGGTCGGGGCGGTTGAGGTAGCCGCGGGCCACCTGCACGCCGCCGATGTGGAGTTCGCCGATCTCCCCGGCCCGGGTGGGCCGTCCTTCGGCGTCCAGGACGTGGAGCGTGGTGCCGTGGACAGGGGTGCCGATCGGCACGGTGGCGGGTCCGTCCTCGACGGCCGTCCGGTCGACGACGTGGGCGGAGGCGTTGATGGTGCACTCGGTGGGCCCGTACAGGTTGACGAGCCGGCAGTCCGGCAGGGTGTCCAGGCACTGCCGGGCCAGGCCGCGGGAGAGGGCCTCGCCGCCGCTGAAGAGCTGCCGCAGCGAACGGCAGGACGGCAGCTCCTCGGTGTCGATCAGTGCCTGGAGCAGGGTGGGCACGCACTGGAGCGTGGTGATGTCGTGCCGGATGACGGCGTCGATAAGCGCTTCCGGGTCCCGGTACATCCCGGGTTCGCCCATGACGACCGTGGCTCCGAGGGTGGGCGCGAGTATCTCCCACTGCGCGGCGTCGAAACTTATCGGGGTTTTCTGGAGAATCCGCTTTTGGTCGTTCACCGCGCAGGAGTTGTGCAGCCATTCCAGCTGGTTCACCAGACCGCGATGGTCGATCATCACGCCTTTCGGCTTTCCGGTACTGCCGGACGTGTAGATGACATATGCCAGATCATCGGGGCGCGGGGAAGTCAATCGACGCCCGGTGTGCGCTTTACGGGTCTCGTCCAGTGTCAGCACCCTCACTCCCGGACCGGCCAAATCGCGGAGAGCGGAACGGAGATGCTCCTGGGTGAGGACGACGGTGACTTCCGCGTCCCGCAGCATGTACGCGATGCGCTCCTCCGGGTATTCCGGGGAAAGCGGAAGATAGGCGGCGCCCGCGAAGAGGGTGCCCCAGACGCCGGTCATCAGGTCGATGGACGGTTCCATGAGCAGGCCCACGCGACTGTCGCGCGTCACTCCCGCGTCCACCAGGAAGAATCCCAGGTCGCGGCTTTCGGCTATGAGTTCGGCGCGGCTGAGGCGGTGCTCGCCGTGGACGACGGCGATGTGGTCGGGGGCGCGGCGCTCCTGCTCCAGCAGCATATCGGGGAGGCAGGCGCCGGAAGTGGGCGTGGGTGATTCCTCGTTCTCCTTCATAAGTCTCCCAGTGAATGGCCGGTCTTTTTCTGCCAATGCGCCGCAATGGACGGTCAGTTCACCACGGGAACTGACCATTCCGCAGCCGTGGACGCGGCCGGGGGAGTGCATGTCGTGCGGCTTGGTGAATTTGTGAAAAGGTGGCCGACGTAAGGCCGGGCGAAGGTGACAGTGATGCTGGTGATGCGCTCTGTGTGGCCGCGCCGGAGTGGGCGTCGAGGAGTAAAACCTCGCGCATCCTGCGCATTTCCTCATGCCGACCGGACGTCCACGGGCGCACGCCCCGCGTTCGGGGTGTGTGGACAGCACGTGAGGTGGGAACCGACTGCCTGCATATGCCCGGCGCACACGCTTACCCCGGCCCGGACCGCTCGGCTTGACTGCCCTACCGCAACCAAGACACCCATGTCACAGCCGCACCGCACGCGCGGAGGGGGAAGCCGCTGTGCAGGATCCGTTCGTCACTGCCGCCGTTCTGTCTGCCCGGGAGGCAGTCATGCCGCACGCCCCGAACACCCGATTACAGCTCCTGTTGCAGGACGCCGGCTGGGGGGCGTCGCAACTGGCGCTCGCCATCGGGAAGTTGGCGGCGGAACGAGACCTCGGCCTGGTGTGTCATCGCACCACCGCGGGACGCTGGACACAGGGCGTCCAACCGAGGCCGCCGTTTCCCGCACTCATCCTCGAATGCCTCTCGCGCCGCCTGGGCCGGCGAGTTACCGCGCGGGAGGCCGGGCTCACCCGGGCCCCGGCCGCCGTCGCGGACCTGTCCTGGGAAGCCGATCCCGTACGCAAGCTCACCCACCTCACCGATGCCGAGCTCGACCCGCGGCGCCGTGTCCTGCCGGGAGCGGGTGGCTTCACCCACAGTGCCCTCGCCCCGCCGTACACCCCGTCGCCGTCCGGCGCCGCCGACAGGTTCCCGGGGCGCCCGCACGATCCCGGGGCGGAACAGATGCGCACCATGGCCGCCGTGTTCGCCACCGCGGCCGACCGGCACGGCGGGCAGCACGTACGAGCCCCGTTGAGCGCCTACCTGGCCCACGAGGTCATCCCGCATCTGCACCCCGCCGCTGGCGGACAGGTCCACGCCGACGTACTGTCCGCGGCGGCACAACTCACGCTGCTCCTCGGCGGCATGTGCGTCGACGCGGGCCAGGACGGCGCCGCCCAGCACTACCAGCAGATCGCCGCCCGGCTCGCCGCGGACGCCGACGACCGCACCACCCTCGCCATCGCGCTGCGCACCATGGCCGCCCATGCCCACGACCTGGGCCACCACACCCCGGCCGTCCTCGACCTCGCCGAGCAGGCCGCCGTGCACGCCCGCCACGCCCCTATCGCGGTCCGGTCCTACGCACAGGTCCAACTGGCCGTCCTCCAGGCCCACCACGACCGGCACGCGGCGCTGCACTCCCTCTCGCAGGCCGAACGGCTCCACACCCGTGCCGACGACACCCCCGGACCGTTCACCAGCTACCCGGCCGGCGCCCTGCACTACCAACGCGCGTCGATGCTGGCCGCCCTCGGCGACCACGCCTCGGCCCTGAAGGCGCTGACCGTCTCCCTGCGGCTGCGCGCCCCGGGCGAGCGGCTCCCCGCGGCCCTGACCCGCGCCCGGCTGGCCGAGACCCACCTCCGCCTCGGCCATCTCGACCAGGCCCTGCCGCACTGGCGGGCCTTCCTCGACGTCTATCCGACCCTCAACTCCCGGCGAGCCAGCCGCAGTCTGACCGACGCGGCCCGCCAACTCCGCCCCTACCGACGCCACCACGGCGTCGCGGGCGTGCTCGACAGCGTCCACGCCCTCGCCGGCACCCACGCGTAAGGTCATGGAGGGCGTGTCCGACCTGCACTTTCCGTTGGTCTCCGGATCGCGCAGAGTTCATCTCACCGCCTTCCCTGGTCGCACAACCAACCGAACGCACCCCCCGTCTAATCCGGCGCAGTGACAACGCACCGGGTGAACACCCCGGACGGGGGCCTCAATTGACCAGTGGACAGGGCGTGCGACCGACCATCCCGCCCGCACCGAAGACCGCGGACGACCTCGTGGGAGGCCGTCCGCCCCTACCCGCACCGGAATCGGCGCCGGGCAAGCGGCAGGCCGCGCTGTTCGCGGCGACGATCACCGTCGTCGTGCTCTGCGCGGCCGACGCCGTGGCCCGCAGCTACCCCTTCGGCCCGCGCACCCGGAACGTCAACGACCTGGGCAACCAGTACGTCCCGTTCCACGCGCACCTGTGGGACCTGCTGCACGGCCGGGGCACCGGCGGGCTTCTCGTCAACTGGCAGTCGGGGTACGGCGCGAGCTTCCTGCCCGATCTCGGCACCTACCTCACCAGCCCGTTCGCTCTCCTCGTCGCCCTGTTCCCGAGAGACGAGATCGACCTCGCGGTCTACCTGATCACCGTGCTGAAGATCGCCTGTGCCGGTGCCGCCATGGCCTGGCTGCTGCTGCGGCTGCGTCCCGGGCGCTGGTGGGCGGCAGGCCTGCTGGGCGCGTCGTACGCCCTGTGCGGCTGGACGGTGGCGACCGCCTCGTACAACCTCATGTGGCTCGACGGGCTGCTAGCCCTGCCGCTGCTGTGCCTGGTCGGCGAGCGGGTCCTGAGCGGCCGGCGCCCTCTGGTCGGCGTGCTGGTGGTGACGGCCGTCTGGATCGCCAACTTCTACACGGCGTACATGGCCACCCTCGCCGCCGCCCTGGTGTTCCTGCTGCGACTGTGGCTCACCGGCCTCCCGCGCCGCCACAAGCTCACGGCGGCGGGCCGGGCCGCGCTGACCTTCGGGCTCGGCATCGGCCTGGCCGCGCCCCTGGTGACGGTCGTCTACTTCGGCAGCGCACACGCCTCCGAAGGCCGCTTCACCCGGTTCGCCCCGGTGGGCACACAGGACCTCCTCGCCCGTCTGCTGCCGACGACGTACAGCTTCGGCTCCCCGGCGCTCTACGTCGGCACCACGGCCCTGCTGCTCGCCCTCGCACTGCCCGTCCACCGGGCCGCTCCCCGCCGGGTCCGGGCCGGATGGACCCTCCTTGTGGTCCTCGTGACCCTGTCGATGCAGTGGGGCCCGACCCATCTGATGTGGCACGCCTTCGCCGAGCCGCAGGGCAGTTCGTACCGCCAGACCTTCGTGGTGTGCGCCCTGTTGGTCGTCGCGGCCTGGCACACACTCTCCTACGGCCCCCTCGACCGCCGCGCCCTCGCCGCCGCCGTCGGACTGCTCGCCCTGATCGCGCTCGTCGCGAGCGGCAGCCCATTGGTCCGCTTCTTCGCCTGGCCGGTCTTCCTGACCGCGGCCGTGGGCGCGCTGCTCGGCCTGCTCCTCCTCGGCCGCGAACGACCCGTGCTGCGGATGGCCCCGGCCGCGCTCGCCGCCGTCCTGCTCGTCGGGGCGCAGCTCGGCGAGGCCACCGCCACCGACGCCGTGGCCACCCGGATGCGGGTCGACCACATGGACGACTACGCCCCCTGGGGCGAGCGGCAGCAACAACAGGCGGACGCGATCGCCGAGGCCGACGGCTGGCCCCGCTACCGCACCGACCCGGGCCGCGAACAGACCGTCGGCAACGACCCGTTGGAGGTCGGCGGCCAGGGCGCCCAGTACTACAGCAGCCACACCTCCGCCGTGCTCAGCGGCACGCTCACCGCCCTCGGCTACGGCTGGACCTCGGGCGGCCGCAGCCTCCAGAGCCTGGACAACGCGGTCACCGACGCCATCTTCTCGGTGGGCGCCCGAGTGCACTCACCGCCGGACCCGCACCAGAACTGGTTCCCGCAGGACGGCACCGGAGTGACCGTGACCCGGGAGGCCGTACCGCCCCTGGTGACCGTACGGCCGTCCGCCGCGACCGGCTCCTTCGGGCCCTCGCCCTACCGCAACCAGGAACTCCTGCTGGGCGCCCGCGTCTACACCCTGCCCCGCATCACCGTCCGCAACGGCGCCGGGAAGCCGGCGGACCGCAGCACCAATGAGCGGCAGGGCGTGCGCGTCGGCGCAAGGGCGACGATCACCGCCCGGTGCCGGGCGGGCAGCGAGGTCTACCTCTGGGCGCCGCACTTCGCGGGCACCGCGCGGCTCGCCGGCCCGTCCGCGCAGGGCCTCACGGGACGCTTCAGGGCCGACTTCCGCCCCCTCACCAAGATCGCCGCCATGCAGCGCCTCGGCACGGTCCCGGACTCCGGGCGCCTCACGATCGAACTGTCCCCGAACCGGATGGGGGTCGTGCCGGACCAGGCGGTCGGCTGCCTGGACACGGGCCGACTGCATACGGTCGTACGACACCTGCGGGCCACCGGTGCCACGAAGGTCACCGTCTCCGGCTCGGGCGGCACGATCCGGGCCGACCTCCCGGCGGGCAGCGAGGGCGTCGCCGTCGTCGCGGCGCCCCGGATCGCGGGGTGGCGCTGCGCCGCCGGTGACGCCACCGCCGTACCCGCGAAGCAGTACCACGGGCTGATCGCCGTACCGCTGGACGGCACCTCGACCAGTGTCACCTGCGCGTTCCGTCCGCCCGGGCTGCGGCTGGGGACGGCGGTCGGAGGCGCCGCGCTCGTCTCTCTGACCGGTCTCGGCGTCTTCGGGGCCATGCGCCGGAGGCGGTCGTGAGGCGGTGTGCCCGGGGCGCGTGACGGCGCCGACCGGCCGGATCGGAGGCCCCCGCGTGTCCACTCACCGTCCGCGACCCCGGCAGCTCGACGCCCCGCTGCTGCCGAAGATCTTCACGTACATGTCCAGGACCCAGGTCTGGCTCTACCGGCGCACGCGTGGCCGGCTGGGCGGGAAGTGGCGTCTCGCCGCCGGCTTCCGCAAGCCTGTACCCACCCTGCTCCTGGACCATCGCGGCAGGAAGTCCGGCCGGCTCCACACCACCCCGCTGCTCTACATGACCGACGGACCGGACACCGTCGTCGTCGCCTCCCAGGGCGGGCTGCCCAAACACCCGCAGTGGTACCGCAACCTCTGCGCCCAACCGGACACCCACATCCAGATCCACGCGGACCGGCACCCGGTGCGGTCCCACACCGCCGACCCCGAGGAACGCGCCCGGCTGTGGCCGCTGCTGGTGGATGTCTACGCCGAGCGATCGTCTGAGCCACTGGAAGGGACCAGCCCAGCCACCCCCCGCACACCGTGGCGAGCAGTGAGGCGAGGAGGAACTTGGGTACCGAGGCCGGCAGAAAGTTCTGTCGGGTCCGTTCAGCGGTGCAGCGGCTGTTCGAACCACACCACCTTGCCCGTGCTCAACCGCGTCGCACCCCAGCGCTCGGACAGCTGGTCCACAAGGAAGAGGCCCCTGCCGCCCTCGTCGCTCAGCCGGGCGTGCCGCATCCGGGGGACCACCGGGGAGTCGTCGCCCACCTCGCAGCGCAGTACGTCGGTGCACAGTAGCCGTAGCGTGATCGGCCGGGACGCGAAGCGCACGGCGTTCGCCACCACCTCGCTGACCATCAGCTCGGTGGTCTCCACCAGCGCGTCGAGACCCCACTCGTGGAGCGTCCTGCGGGTCAGCCGGCGGGCCTGTCCCGCGGTCTGCGGGCGCGGGGCCATGTACCAGTACGCGACGGTCTCCGGCCGGATGCCCTCGAAGCGGGCGGCGAGCAGCGCGATGTCGTCGTCGCGGCCACCCGTCCCCAGCGTGCCGAGCGCCCGGTCGCACAGCGTCTCCAGCGTCACGAGCGCGGGTCCCGGCGCGGTCGTACGCAACCGTCCGCACAGCCGGTCGATCCCGGTCAGCACGTCCGAGTCGCGGGACTCGACCAGGCCGTCGGTGTAGAGCAGCAGGGTGGCCCCGGCGGGCGCGTGCCGCTCGACGGTCTCGAACCCGCCGCCGCCCACGCCGATCGGCGCCCCGGGCGGGACCCGGAGCACCTCCGTGCTCCCGTCGGGGTGCAGCAGGACCGGTGGCAGATGGCCCGCGTTGGCCATCAGCAGCCGGTGCAGCACGGGGTCGTACATGGCGTAGAGGCAGGTCGCCGTGTGCTCGCTGCCCAGGCGCCCCGCCTGCTCATCGAGGTGGTGCAGCACCTCGTCCGGGGGCAGGTCGAGGCCGGCCAGGGTCTGCACGCTGGTCCGCAGCTGGCCCATGATCGCCGCCGAGGTCATGGAGTGGCCCATCACGTCGCCGATGACCAGGGCGACGCGGTTGCCGGGCAGCGGGATCGCGTCGTACCAGTCGCCGCCGACCTGCGCGGTCCGCGAGGACGGCAGATAGCGGCTGGCCAGCCGGACGCCCGGCGGCTCGGGCAGCGACGGCGGGAGCATGGTGCGCTGCAGCGTGTCGGCGACATACGAAGCCCGGAGCGGGTCCGAGCCGTGGAATCGGTGGAATTTGCCACCCTTGCTTCCCGTTAGCATGGACATCCGCACCGATCAAGGCCA
>NZ_JBEYVC010000031.1:0-82190 GCF_040643855.1 Streptomyces sp. NPDC047072
GTCGCTGTCCGAGACCCCGGTGCAGGCCGCCGAGGACGAGGACCCGTGTGCGTGCCCGGCGCTCGACGGTTGCTCAGGCGCTCGCGCCGACTCAGTGGTTGCGCGGGAAGCCCAGGTCGACGCCCGAGGGGCCGTCGGCCGGGTCGGGCCAGCGGGTGGTGACGACCTTGCCGCGGGTGTAGAAGTGGGTGCCGTCGTTGCCGTAGATGTGGTGGTCGCCGAAGAGGCTGTCCTTCCAGCCGCCGAAGCTGTGGTAGCCGACGGGGACCGGGATCGGGACGTTGACGCCGACCATGCCGGCCTCGACCTCCAGCTGGAAGCGGCGGGCGGCGCCGCCGTCCCGGGTGAAGATCGCGGTGCCGTTGCCGAACGGCGAGGCGTTGATGAGGGCGATGCCCTCGTCGTAGGTGTCGACGCGCAGCACGGTCAGGACCGGGCCGAAGATCTCGTCCTGGTACGCCTTCGCGGTGGTCGGCACCTTGTCGAGGAGCGAGATGCCGATCCAGTGGCCGTCCTCGAAGCCCTCGACCGTGAAGCCGGTGCCGTCCAGGACGACCTCGCAGCCCTCGGCGGCCGCGCCCTCTACGTAGGACGCCACCTTGTCGCGGTGTACGGCAGTGATCAGCGGGCCCATCTCCGACGTCGGGTCGTTGCCGGGGCCGATCTTGATCTTCTCGGCGCGCTCGCGGATCTTCTCGACGAGGGTGTCGCCGATGGAGCCGACGGCCACGACCGCGGAGATCGCCATGCAGCGCTCGCCCGCCGAGCCGTAGGCCGCGGAGACTGCCGCGTCGGCCGCCGCGTCCAGGTCGGCGTCCGGGAGGACCAGCATGTGGTTCTTGGCGCCGCCGAGAGCCTGGACGCGCTTGCCGTTCGCGGAGGCGGTGGTGTGGATGTAGCGGGCGATCGGGGTCGAGCCCACGAAGGAGACGGCCTTGACGTCCGGGTGCTCCAGGAGGCGGTCGACGGCCACCTTGTCACCGTGCACGACGTTGAAGACGCCGTCGGGCAGACCGGCCTCGGCCAGCAGCTCGGCGATCTTCAGGGACGCCGACGGGTCCTTCTCGGACGGCTTGAGCACGAAGGTGTTGCCGGTCGCGATGGCGATCGGGAACATCCACATCGGCACCATCGCCGGGAAGTTGAACGGCGTGATGCCGGCGACGACACCCAGCGGCTGGCGGATGGAGGAGACGTCCACGCGGCTCGCGACCTCGGTGGACAGCTCGCCCTTCAGCTGCACGGTGATCCCGCACGCCAGGTCGACGATCTCCAGACCGCGCGCGACCTCGCCGAGCGCGTCGCTGTGCACCTTGCCGTGCTCGGCGGTGATCAGCTCGGCGATCGCGTCCCGGTTCGCTTCAAGAAGCGCCCGGAACTTGAAGAGGATGGTGGTGCGCTTGGCGAGGGACGAGCGGCCCCAGGTCTGGAACGCGTCCTTCGCGGCGGCTACGGCGGCGTCGACCTCGTCGACGGTCGCGAACGCGACCTTGGTGGTGACCGCGCCGGTCGCCGGGTCGGTGACCGGCCCGAAGTTGCCCGACGCGCCTTCGACGGTCTTGCCGCCGATCCAGTGGTTGACGATCTTCGTCATGACCGAGTACTCCTTCACAGATGGCGGCGTCGGGTAGAGACGTGCCGTTCGTACAGCTCACGGGCCTTCACCGCGGACGCGCGCGTCGCGGTCTCGGCCACAGGAACATCCCACCAGGCCTGCGCCGGAGGCGCGCCCGACACTGTGTCTGCCGTTTCCGTCTCGACGTAGACACATGTGGGAGTGTCCGCGGCCCGCGCCTCGGCGAGGGCTGCGCGGAGGTCTCGTACGGTCTTCGCGCGCAGCACGCGCATACCGAGGCTGGCCGCGTTGGCGGCCAGGTCCACGGGCAGCGGGGCGCCCGTGTAGGTGCCGTCGTCGGACTGGTGGCGGTAGGCGGTGCCGAACCGCTCGCCGCCGACCGACTCGGACAGGCCGCCGATGGAGGCGTAGCCGTGGTTCTGGATGAGGAGCATCTTGATCGCGATGCCCTCCTGTACGGCCGTGACGATCTCCGTCGGCATCATCAGGTACGTGCCGTCGCCGACCAGCGCCCAGACGTTCCGCTCGGGGGCGGCCATCTTCACACCGATCGCGGCCGGGATCTCGTAGCCCATGCAGGAGTAGCCGTACTCCAGGTGGTACTGGTCCCGCGAGCGGGCGCGCCACAGCTTGTGCAGGTCGCCGGGGAGGGAGCCGGCCGCGTTGATGATCACGTCGGACTCGTCGACGAGGGCGTCGAGCGCGCCGAGGACCTGCGGCTGGGTCGGGCGCACGTCGGGCTCGTCGGCCTCGTAGCAGGCGTCGACGCGCTGCTCCCAGCGCTCCTTGTCCAGGGTGTACTCGTCGACGTACGCGTTGGGGACGCGGTGGCCGTGGAGGCGGAGGGCCTCGGTCAGCTCCTGGAGGCCGCTGCGGGCGTCCGCGACCAGGGGCAGACCGGCGAGCTTGTGGCCGTCGTAGGGCGCGATGTTGAGGTTGAGGAAGCGGACGCCGTCGGCTGCGAACAGCGTGCCGGAGGCGGTGGTGAAGTCGGTGTAGCGGGTGCCGACGCCGATCACCAGGTCGGCGGTGCGGGCGAGTTCGTCCGCGGTGGCGGTGCCGGTGTGGCCGACGCCGCCGACGTCCTGGGGGTGGTCGTGGCGCAGGGAGCCCTTGCCGGCCTGGGTGGAGGCGACGGGGATGCCGGTGCTCAAGGCGAACTCGGCGAGGGCCTCTTCAGCGCGGCTGTGGTGGACGCCACCGCCGGCGATGACCAGAGGGCGCTGGGCGTTGCGGATCGCGCTTACGGCTTCGGCGAGTTCGGCCGGGTCGGCGCCTGGACGTCGTACGGCCCAGGTGCGTTCGGCGAAGAACTCCTCCGGCCAGTCGTACGCCTCGGCCTGAACGTCCTGCGGGAGAGCCAGAGTTACGGCACCGGTCTCCACGGGGTCGGTGAGGACCCGCATCGCCTGGAGGGCGGCCGGGATCAGGGCTTCGGGGCGCATGACGCGGTCGAAGTACCTCGACACCGGGCGCAGGCAGTCGTTGACCGATATGTCACCGGCGTACGGGACTTCGAGCTGCTGGAGGACCGGGTCGGGGGCGCGGGTGGCGAAGATGTCGCCGGGGAGCAGCAGGACCGGGAGGTGGTTGATGGTCGCGAGGGCCGCGCCCGTCACCAGGTTGGTGGCGCCCGGGCCGATGGAGGTCGTGACCGCGTGGGTGGAGAGGCGGTTGGACTGACGCGCGTAGCCGACGGCCGCGTGGACCATGGACTGCTCGTTGCGGCCCTGGTGGAAGGGCATGTCGGCGGCGGACTCGACGAGCGCCTGGCCGAGGCCCGCCACGTTGCCGTGGCCGAAGATGCCCCAGGTCGCGGAGATCAACCGCTGCCGTGCGCCGTCGCGTTCGGTGTACTGGGCGGCGAGGAAGCGGACCAGCGCTTGCGCGACGGTCAGGCGGATCGTCATCGGTACCCCTCGGTGTGGTCCGGGTGGAAGCAGATCCGCCACTCCCGCGTCGCACCCGGGCCCGCCATGACGTTCAGGTAGTACATGTCGTGCCCGGGCTGCGCGATCGACGGGCCGTGCCACCCGTCGGGGACGAGCACGGCGTCGCCGGAGCGGACCTCGGCGAGGACGTCGGCGCCGCCCTCACGGGAGGGAGATACGCGCTGATAGCCGAAACCGTTCGGGCCGTCGATCTCGAAGTAGTAGATCTCCTCCAACTCCGCTTCCACACCGGGCCGGTGCTCGTCGTGCTTGTGCGGAGGGTACGAGGACCAGTTGCCGCCGGGCGTGATCACCTCGACGGCGATGAGCTTGTCGCAGTCGAAGGCGTCGGCGGAGGCGAAGTTGCGGACGTGCCGCAACTGGGTGCCGCTGCCGCGTTGTTCGACGGGGACCTCCGGCGCGGGGCCGTAGCGGGCGGGGAGTCGTCGCTCGCACTTCGCTCCTGCCAGGGCGAAGCGGCCTCCCGCGCCGGAGGCGATCGTTGCCTGGGCGTCCCGGGGCACGTACGCGAAGTCGGAGACCCCCGCGAACACGCTCTCCCGGCCCAGGAGTCGGAACTCTTCCTCTTCAGTCTGTACGGTGCAGCCGCCTTCCAGCGGCAGCACGATCCACTCGCTGTCCCCGGCGGCGAAGGTGTGCGTGCCGCCCGGCGCCAACTCGACGATCCTGAGGGCGCTGTAGCCCCAGCCCGCCTTCTTCGGGTCGATGTCGACGGCGTACTCGGCCGTGCCCGCGGTCCCGCGCGGGACGTACAACTCGTTGCTCATACCGGCCCTCACAGCAGTCCGACGGCGGTGTCCACGGCGGCGGCCACATCGCCGTCCGCCGGGTACAGCAGCGAACGGCCGACCACCAGGCCGCGGACGGTGGGCAGTTGGAGGGCGCCGCGCCACTTCTCGTACGCGCCGTCCTGGTCGTCGCCGACCTCGCCGCCGAGGAGCACGGCGGGCAGCGTGGAGGTGGCCATGACCTCGGCCATGTCGTCCGGGTTGTCGCAGACCGGGACCTTCAGCCAGGTGTAGGCCGAACTGCCGCCCAGGCCCGAGGCGATGGCGATGGACTTGGTGACGGCCTCGGCGGAGAGGTCGTTCCTGACCTTGCCCTCGCTCGTACGGGAGCTGATGAACGGCTCGACGAAGAGCGGGAGTCGGCGCGCGGCCATGTCGTCGATCGCGCGGGCGGTGGTCTCCATCGTGGTGAGGGAGCCCGGGTCGTCGTAGTCGATGCGCAGCAGCAGCTTGCCGGCGTCGAAGCCGAGGCGCTGGATGTCCTCGGCGCGGTGGCCGGTGAAGCGGTCGTCGAGCTCGAAGCTCGCGCCCTGGAGGCCGCCGCGGTTCATGGAGCCCATGACGACCTTGCCGTCGAGGGCGCCGAGCAGCAGCAGGTCGTCGAGGATGTCGGCGGTCGCGAGGACGCCGTCCACGCCGGGGCGGGAGAGCGCGAGGACCAGCCGTTCCAGCAGGTCGGCGCGGTTGGCCATGGCGAACTTGCGGTCGCCGACGCCGAGCGCGCCCCGGGCGGGGTGGTCGGCGGCCACGATCATCAGGCGGCCGTTCTCGTTCAGCAGCGGCCTGCGGGTACGGCGGGCGGCGGCCTCGGCGATCGCCTCGGGGTGCTGGGTTCGGAGGCGGACGAGCTCCGCGATGTCGACGCTCACTTCACGGCTCCCGCGGCGATGGCCGCCTCGATCTCGTCCGGCGTGGGCATCGCCGAGCTGCACTCCAGGCGGGAGGCGACGATGGCCCCGGCCGCGTTGGCGTGCCGCATGATCTTCTCCAGGTCCCAGCCGGCGAGCAGGCCGTGGCAGAGCGAGCCGCCGAAGGCGTCACCGGCGCCGAGACCGTTGAGTACGTTCACGGGCAGCGGCGGGACCTCGGCCTCGTCGCCCTTGCTGTCGACGGCGAGGACGCCCTTGGGGCCCTGCTTGACGACGGCGAGTTCGACACCGGCGTCCAGCAGCGCCTGAGCCGCCTCGCGGGGCTCGCGCACGCCGGTCGCGACCTCGACCTCGTCGAGGTTTCCGACGGCGACGGTGGTGTGCTTGAGGGCCTCGACGTAGAAGGGGCGGGCCTCGTCGGGGTCCTTCCAGAACATGGGGCGCCAGTCGAGGTCGAAGACCGTCGTACCCGCCTTGGCGCGGTGGGCGAGGGCCGCGAGGGTCGCCGTACGGCTGGGCTCCTCGCTCAGGCCGGTGCCGGTGACCCAGAAGATGCCCGCCTCGCGGACCGCGTCCAGGTCCAGCTCGTGGGCGTCGATCTCCAGGTCCGGGGCTTTGGGCTGCCGGTAGAAGTAGAGCGGGAAGTCGTCCGGCGGGAAGACCTCGCAGAAGGTGACGGGGGTCGGCAGGCCCGGAACCGGGGTGACCCACCGGTCGTCCACGCCGAAACCTCGCAGCGCCTCGTGCAGATAGGTGCCGAACGGGTCGTCGCCGGTGCGGCTGATGACCGCGGTGCGCCGTCCCAGGCGCGACGCGGCGACGGCGACGTTCGTCGCCGAGCCCCCGAGGAACTTGCCGAAGGACGTCACCTGCGGCAGCGCGACACCGGTCTGCAGTGGATACAGGTCCACACCGATCCGCCCCATGGTGATCAGGTCGTACGCCATCGGCTTCCTTTCGTACCTGTGCGTCGGCTCTCCCAGCGTTTCTAGCCCCGTCCGCCGAGCCCTGTCAATACTTTGTCCAGACATTCGGACGAGACCTTGACAGCGCTTACCGCTCGCGCGGAAGCTGACCGGCATGACTCCCGCACCTCAGTCCTCACTGTCCCGCATCCGCATCGGGTCGGCTCCCGACTCATGGGGCGTGTGGTTCCCCGACGACCCCCAGCAGGTCCCCTGGCAGCGCTTCCTCGACGAGGTCGCGGACTCCGGCTACGAGTGGATCGAGCTGGGGCCGTACGGGTACCTCCCGACGGATCCGGCCGTCCTCACCGAGGAGGTCTCGCGCCGCGGCCTCAAGGTGTCGGCCGGCACGGTCTTCACCGGGCTGCACCACGGTGAGTCCGTCTGGGAGAAGACCTGGGCGCACGTCGCCGACAACGCGGTGCTCGCGCAGGCGATGGGGGCGAAGCACCTCGTCGTGATTCCGTCGTTCTGGCGGGACGACAAGACGGGTGAGGTGCTGGAGCCTTCCTCGCTCACGCCGGAGCAGTGGCGGAACCTCAGCTCGCTGACCGAGCGGCTTGGGCAGCGGGTCCGGGAGGAGTACGGGCTTCAGATCGTCGTCCACCCGCATGCGGACACGCACATCGACAGCGAGGAGAACGTCGTCCGGTTCCTGGACGCGACGGACTCGTCCCTCGTGTCGCTGTGTCTGGACACCGGGCACTACGCGTACTGCGGCGGGGACAGCGTGAAGCTGATCGAGACGTACGGGTCGCGGATCGGGTATCTGCACCTCAAGCAGGTGGATCCGGAGATCCTGGCGGACGTGCGTTCCAAGGGGACGCCGTTCGGGCCTGCTGTGGCGCAGGGTGTGATGTGTGAACCGCCGTCCGGGGTACCGGCGTTGGGGCCGGTGCTGGAGGCTGCTGGGCGGCTGGATGTGGATCTGTTCGCGATTGTGGAGCAGGACATGTATCCGTGCGAGCCGGACAAGCCTCTGCCGATTGCTCAGCGGACCCGGGCGTTTTTGCGGAGTTGCGGGGCGTAGTTGTTTGGCTGCGGGTGTGTGGGGGCTGGTCGCGCAGTTCCCCGCGCCCCTAAGGGGTGTTGCCGGGGCCCTTTCGCTGGAAAGCTGGCCGGATGGTGTGGATTCGGTCCGGGCGTGGGGCTGGCGGGTCCTGGGAGTTGGCGCTTGCCGCTCCTCATCCTCGGTTGCGGCCCGCATTGCTCAGCTATCGCGGCTTGAAGCTCTCCATGGACCGGCCCCGGCGGCGACTTGAGACGCCTGTCGGGGCCGCCACCTTGTTGCTGGGGTTCGAGGACCCCGTGCGGATCACTCGGGGTGGGCGGCCGCCGGACACCCTTGTCTCCGTGTTCTGCGGTCCTACGACCACTCCCGCCGTCGGGGAGCACAGCGGGCGGTTGTCCGGGATCGAGGTGATGCTCGCCCCCTGGGCCGCCTTCACGCTCTTCGGGACACCTCAGTACGAACTCGCCGATCGCGTCGTCGATCCCGACGTGCTGCCGCATGTGTTGGGTGGGCGGGTCGGTGAACTCGCCGCCGCGCTGGCCGCGTTGCCATCGTGGGATGCGCGGTTTCGGTTGCTGGACGACGTGTTCTCGCGGTGGTGGGAGAACGGGGTGCCGTGCTCGGCCCGGGTGGTGCGTGCCTACGGCGAACTCGTGCGGACCGGCGGCGCGATGCCGGTACGGCGGCTCGCCGAGGAGGTCGGGTGGAGCGTGCGGCATCTGGAGAACCGGTTCCGGGAGCAGATCGGGCTGGGCCCGAAGGCCGCGGCGCGGGTGCTGCGGTTGCAGCGGGCCCGGCGGCTGCTGGCGGAGGGCGTCGGACAGGCGGAGACCGCGGCGGCGTGCGGGTTCTACGACCAGGCGCATCTGAGCGGTGAGTTCAAGGCGATGACCGGGTGCACACCGCGGGAGTTCACGGTGGCCCGGCGGATGGCGCTGCCCGTGCCCGCGAGCGACCGGATGACCGGGGAGGCGACGAGTCTCGTGCTCGCGCCGGGGCGCAGTGCGGATTTCTCCAAGACCGGCGGGCGGGTCTGACTGCACGCTGTCAGGACAAAAGGGGGGAAGCCGATGGGCCGGGCCCGACGCAGCGGGCCCGGCCCATTCGCACGCCCACGGTGAGGGCTGCCCCTCCCCTGTCAACGCGCCCCGCCGATGAGCCCGCGTGCGCCTTTGCGGCACCTCTGTCACAAACGCCCCCCGCGTGTCACACATGTCGCGTGTACGCGGGCTGCGTGTCACACCCGGTACACAGCCACTGACCGACGGTCACCGCCTGTCGTTCACGGGGCACAGGCTTCTGTGATCGCCAGCGCAGCGCCCGGTACCCCCGACGCGGCCGTTCCCGGCCGCCGCCGCGGTGCGCGCGAGGAGGTGCACCACATGACCGACCGAAGGCTCTGGTCGTACAAGGAGATCGCGGCGCACATCCGAGTGCAGCCGGACACCGTGCGGTCGTACCGCAAGCACGGGCTGCTGCCGCCGCCCGACCACGTCGAGGGCGGCAAGCCCTTCTGGTACGCCGACACCGTGCGGACGTGGGTCGCGTCCCGGCCCGGCAACCGGGGCCGAAGAGAGGACTGAGTCCGTCTTGTGTGGACGCCGGGTGCCCTTGAGCGGGTGCCCGGCGTCGCCGTCAGTGGACCGGGCGGCCCGGGGCCGGGTGGGGGCGGTCGTGGGTGTGGGTGGCGACGGACTTGCCGCCGTCGACGCGCAGGGTGACGCCGGTGATCCAGTCGGCGCGCGGGGAGAGCAGGAACGCGGCCGCGTGGGCGACGTCCTCGCTCTCGCCGATCCGGCCGAGGGGGTAGCTGGCGGCGATGGTGTCGTCGGGGAGGGTGGCGAGGGTGTCCTTGAAGGCGGTGCGGACGAACGCGGGGGCGATGGCGTTGACCCTTACGCGCGGGGCGAGTTGGTCGGCGAGGTCCTCGGTGAGGCGGTGCAGGGCGGACTTGGTGGCGCTGTAGGCGGGCATCCGGAAGACGGCGTGCGCGGCGACGGTGTTCATCATCAGGACCGCGCCGCCGTTCTCCTTCATCCAGGCGTGCCAGGCGAGTTGGACGAAGTCGAGCGCGGCGAGCACGTTCGTCTCGAACATCCGGCGGAAGCAGTCCAGGTCGAGGTCGATGGCGGGGGTGTCCAGGGCCGGGTTGATGCCGGTCGTGTAGACGAGCAGGTCGAGGCGGCCGAAGGTGTCCATCACGGCCTCTACGGCGGCCTTTCGGTCCTTCTCCTCTCTGCTGTGCGCGGTGATCGCGAGGACGCGCCGGCCGGTGTCCTCGCGGATGGCACGGGCTGCCTCGCGCAGGGGTTCCTCGGTACGGGCGGTCAGCGCCACCGAGGCGCCCTGGCGGGCGAGTTCGGCGGCGATGGCGTAGCCCATGCCGCGGCTGGCGGACACCACGAGGGCCGTGCGGTCGTGGAAGGCGGCGGTCGTCATCGGTCGGCTCCGGGGGCGCAGGCGGCCATGTCGTCGATCGCCGCGCGCCACCGGTCCGGGATCTCCTCGGCGCCGGGCAGGGAGCGGTCGATCTGGAAGGAGGCGGTGGAGGTGTCCCCGTAGAGGAAGAGGCCGACGGTGAGGGGGAAGCCGTCGGGGCAGCAGATGATCGGGACGACCCGGTCGACGGGGTCGCCGTCGAGGGAGAGGCGGCCGGGGACGCGGAAGATCGAGCCGACGACGGTCAGGGAGCCGGGGGCGGTCGTGTGGGCGATCAACTGGGCGTACTGGTCCGGTTCCTGACGGATCATCCGGTACAGGGTGCGGCGGTGGTCGGGGTCTCTCAGCGGGGCGGTCGCGGCGCGGGTGCGGGTGAGGCGGCGGGCCGGGGTCATCGGGCCGCCGGGGAGGTCGAGGCGGGCGAGGAAGAAGCGGTTGCCGGGGAGGGCGGTCTCCTCCGGGGTGCGCAGGTTGACGGGGAGCATCAGCGGGAGCGGGTCGCGGTCGGCCGCGGGGCGGTGTTCGGCGGCCCAGCGGCGCACCGCGTGGGCGAGGGCGGCGAGGTGGACGTCGTTGCTCGTGGCGCCGTACGCCTGTGCCGTGTCCTTGAGGAGACGGGTCGGCACCTTCTGCCAGACGACGTGGCGGCGGCCGGAGAGGGGGTGCTCGGGGTCGGTCCACAGGTGGTGCGGGCGGGTGCTGCGCCAGATGTGGGCGGTGGTGTCGAGGAGTTGGCGTGGGGTGGGTGGGGTGAGTTGGCGGTCACTGGTGTCTTCGGTGGCGGTGTCTTCGGGGGCGAGCAGGGTTTCTACGACGGTCACGAGGTTCGCGGCGTCCTGGACGGCGTGGGTGGTGATGAGGGCGAGGGCGTAGCGGCGGGGGGCGTGGCCGGTGAGGAGGGTGAGGTGCCAGGCGGGGGCGTCGGTGGGGAGGGGGCGGTGGAGGAGTTCGCGGACGGTGTCGTCGAGGCGGCCGGAGACTGTGAGTCGGCCGACGTGCGTGTCCAGGTCGGGGGCGGTGGGGGTCCAGCGGGGCGGTGTGTCGTCGGCGGTTCCGTCGGTGAGCACGTGGGTGAGGCAGGGCAGCCGGTGCAGACGCTCCGCGAGGCGCGCGCGCAGGTCGGCGAGGGCGGGGGCGTCACCGGTCAGATGCAGCACGACACCGACGTTGGGAGCCGCCTCCTGATGCGAGGCGAACTTCCCGGCGACGTGGAAGAGAAGGTCGACGGGGTTGGGAGCGGGCGGCACGAGCACGGAAGTGAGAACAGCCATGTCAGTCGACTCCGGAGGGGGCGGGGGCGGGGAACTCATGCGGGGCACGGGCCTGTTCGGGGACGCGGGGGGTCTGGGCCGGTTCCAGAGGGTGGGGGGTCTGGTCCTGCTCCGGAGCGTGGGGGCTCGGTGGGGCTTTCGGCGGCCGGCCGTCTCGCGCGGCTTCGGGGCCAGGGCCACCGCCCTCGACACGAGCGGCTTCGGGCGCACGGTCGGCATCCCCGACGTGAGCGACCTCGGGTGTACGGCCAACGCCTCCCGCATGAGCGGCCCGCGCCGCCTCCGCCAGCCGGGCCCGGGTCTCCTCCCCCACTCTACGGCGGTCCGTCTTGCCTGTTGCTGTGGTGGGGAAGGTCTCGGCGGCGAGGATGTGGCGGGGGCGTTTGTGGGCGGGTAGGTGGGTGTGGCAGAAGATGTGGAGTGCGGCTTCGTCGAAGGGGGTCGGGGTCGACGGGATCACGCAGGCGACCGGGCGGTCCAGGCCGTCCGCGTCGGGCGCCGCGACCACGCACGCCGCCGCCACCGCCGGATGGCTCAGCAGCGTGTTCTCGACCTCCGCCGGGGCGACCCAGACACCCCCGCTCTTGATCATGTCCCCGGCACGTCCGTGGCAGGTGTAGTAGCCGTCGGCGTCCCGCGTGAACAGGTCCCCGGTGTCGATCCACTCACCCTGGAAGACGGTCCGCGTGGCCTGCGTACGGCACCAGTACCCGGTCGCCGCCGAGGGCGCCCGCACCTTCAGGACCCCCGGTTCCCCGTCGGCCGCCTCGACGCGCAGGTCGTAGCCGGGGACGGGCGTGCCGAGGGTGCCGGGGCGGGCCGCGCCCGGCCGGTTGGAGAGGAAGATGTGCAGGGCCTCCGTGGAGCCCATGCCGTTCACCAGCCCGATACCGAAGCGCTCGTGGAAGCGGTGCTGGAGCTCCGGCGGCAGCGGCTCCCCCGCCGAGACGGCCAGCCGTACGCCCCGGAAGACGTCGTCGGGGACAGGGGCGCGCAGGAGCGCCGCGTACGAGGTCGGGACGCCGAAGAAGACGGTGGGCGCGTCCGCGGAGAGACGGCGGGCGATCGACTCCGGGGTCGGCGGCGCCGGGTCGAGGACGGCGGCGGCAC
This sequence comes from Streptomyces sp. NPDC047072, assembly GCF_040643855.1. NCBI lineage: Bacteria > Bacillati > Actinomycetota > Actinomycetes > Kitasatosporales > Streptomycetaceae > Streptomyces > Streptomyces sp. NPDC047072. The sequence continues at coordinate 11,983 of NZ_JBEYVC010000031.1, forward strand.
CGGCGGCGAGCGGGAAGAAACAGGAGTTCCCGATGCCGTACGCGAAGAACAGCTTGGCCACCGAGAAGCAGCGGTCGTGCGGGCGCAGGCCGAGCACCTGCTCGCCGTAGTGCTCGGCGACGAAGCGGACGCTGCCGTGCCGGTGCATCGCGGCCTTGGGGGTGCCGGTGGTGCCGGAGGTGTAGAGCCACAGCGCCGGGGAGTCCTCGGTGGTGCGGTCGGCCCTCAGGTCGGCGGGGTCCGCTGCCCGACCGGCCGCGATCAGGTGCTCCCAGCGGATGCGCAGCACGGCGGGCGGCGGCTGGACGGGCGCGTCGTCGAGGACGACCACGCCGACCAGGTCCGGGACGGCCGCGCTGTGCCGTAACGCCGCGTGGACGCGGTCGCAGAACTCGGGTCCGGCGAGCAGGTGGCGGCAGCGCGAGTCGGCGATCAGGGCGGTCAGTTCGGCCGGCGTGCTCATCGTGGAGACCGGGACGGGGACCGCGCCGATCCGCATCAGGGCGAGCAGCGCGACGACCGTCTCGGGGCCGTCGGCCGCGTGGATCAGGACGCGCTCCTCGGGACGTACGCCGAGGGCCCGCCAGCCGGCGCCCACCGCGGCCACGCGGGCACCGAGTTCGCCGTACGTCAGGGTCGTGCGGGTTCCGACGAGGGCCGGCCGGTCGCCGAACCCGCGGGCTATCTGGCGGTCGACGAGGTAAGTGGCGGCGTTGAAGGGGGAGTTCATGAGGGCCTCCTGGAAGGGATTCGATGCTTGGACGCAACTCCCGCTGCCGCACTGCGCGTTGCGTCATGTGTCGCCCTTGCACATGCGCAGCAGTTCCAGTGCGAGGCGGGTGCCGTCCTGGCCCAGGCGGTCGTGGAAGCGCTCGACGACCTCCCGTTCGCGGGCGAGGTCGGTGCGGGACAGGGCACCCTCGGTGCGGGAGCGGCGGATGCCCCGGCTGACTCCGCCGCGGGCGGTGACGATCCCCATGAGGTCGTCGTCGAGGGCGTCGATCAGCGCGCGCTGACGCACGATCTGGGCGGCGGCCCTGGGGAGTTGACGGGTGCGGGCCCTGGGGGCGGTCGTACGGCGGGGCCCGCGCCGCCAGTCCTCGGCGGCCTCCAGGAGCGCGTCCACGTCCCGGAGGGTGTTGTAGAGATGGCAGCTGACCCGGACCCCGCCGACGCCGGAGGTGTAGCGCACGCCGACCGCGATGCCCGCCGTGAGCAGCGCGCGCAGGAGGTGCAGGTCGCCGGCGGCGCGGCCGGTGCCGAAGGTGACGATCCCGGAGCGGTGGCGGGCCTCGCGCGGGCTGACGACGGTGAACCCGAGCCGGTCCAGGCCCTCGATCAAGTAGTCGGTCAGGGTGCGCAGATGGGCCTCGACGCGCTGCGGCCGCAGTTCGAGGAAGAGCGAGAGGGCGGCCGAAAGGCCCACCGCGCCGGGGTAGTTGCCGGTGCCGCCGGTCTCCCAGGCGTGGGCGTCGTCGGTGAACTCGTAGGCGCGCAGCGGGGTGAGGTCGGGGCGCAGGAACGCCTCGCCCCAGGTGCGGGCGGGCGGTCTGGCCGCGAAGAACCCGGCGAGGGGTCTGCGCAGCCGGGGGCGGGCGGCCGGGGCCAGATAGAGGAAGCCGGTGCCGAACGGCGAGCACAGCCACTTGTGTCCGCCGCACACCAGGAGGTCGACCGGCGTCCGCCGGACGTCGAACGGCAGCGCTCCCACGTGCTGTGCCGCGTCCACGAGCAGCCAGACCCCGCGCCCGCGGCACAGTTCGGACAGGTCCGCGAGGTCGGCCCGGAAGCCGTTGGTCCACTGCACCGAGCTGAGCGCCAACACCTTGACGGCGGGGGTGAGTTCGGCGCGTACGGCGTCGACGCCGATCCGGCCGGAGGGGTCGTGCGGCACCGTGCGGACCGTGATGCCGCGGTCCTCCAGCTGCCGGCACATCACACCCAGCTGGATGAACTCCAGGTCGGGCAGGAGTACTTCGTCGCCGGCGTGCAGCGGGAGGGACTCCAGGGCGATCTTCAGTCCGTGGGTGGCGCTCTCCACGAGGGCGATGTCGCTCGCCTCGGCGCCGATCAGGCGGGCCGCCAACGGCCGTGCGCTCGCGCGCAGTTCATTGAGCCGGCCGTGCATCTCGGTGCCGGACTCGGCGGTGCAGTACTGCATTCCCTGCACGAGATCCGTCACCGCGCGGACGGCCCGTACCGGCGCGACCCCGATACAGGCGCTGTCGAGATAGACCTTCCGGTCCAGGGCGGGAAACTCCCGGCGGACACAGGACGCGAAATCACCGGGACAGCATTCTTCACTCATGCGGAACACCCCACTGAGACCCCACTGAGCACGGCATTTGACCTGCCGTTCGACGTTCAGTGGAACGGATGCGGGGGAATTCGTTCAAGGGCGCATATGCGCTGATCAGCGCACTTCACGAGCACAGGAAGCGCGTTCGTATTCTTACGACAATCCGTTTAACATTCGGCTTGATGCGGCGGGCCCCGAGGCGACCCTTCTTTTCTACGCCGTCCCGATGTGACCATTTCGGCCATGTCCCGCTATCTCTTCGACAACGCCGCCCCAGAGGCGTCGACCCGATTCTCCGTCCTCGAATCCAGCTACGACCCGGTGTCCAGAAGGGCGTTGGCGGCGACCGGGCTCGCTCCCGGATGGCGCTGCCTGGAGATCGGCGGCGGGGGCGGCTCCCTCGGCGACTGGCTCGGTGCACGGGTCGGGCCGGACGGGGAGGTCACCGTCACCGACATCCACCCGGACCGGGCGCTCTCCCGACGCGGGTCGGCGAACGTCCGGGTGCTGCACCACGACATCACCCGCGACCCGCTGCCCGACGCCGGCTACGACCTCGTCCACGCCCGGCTGGTCCTGATCCATCTGCCCGAACGGCTGCGGGTGCTGCAACGGCTGGCCGGGGCGCTGCGGCCGGGCGGGGTGCTCGTCCTGGAGGACTTCGACTGCAACTGGACGCCGGTGCTCGCGGCGCCCGACGCGGGCGCGGCGGAGCTGTTCGAACGGGTCCACTCGGCGCTGCTGAGCCTGCTGGCGCGGGCCGGGGCCGAGCCCCGGTGGGGGCTGCGGACGCTGGGCGCGATGCGCGGGGCGGGGCTGACCGACGTCACGGCGACCACGTACGCCGAGGCCTGGACGGGTGGCGGCACGGGGGTCGGGCTGCATCGCGCCAACATCTCCCAAGTCGCCTCTGCTATCGGCGAGTTGGGGGTGACGCCCGACGAGGTGAGCCGCTTCCTGGCGCTGCTGGACGATCCCGCGTTCGTCGTCAACTCCTATCCCCTGATCAGCACGTGCGGGCGGCGGCCGCAGGAAGGTGGTGCGTCATGACCGGCGTCCGGTACCGGGAGCTCCGGCTGCCCTCGGCGGAGGACCCGCTCTCCCTGATGGCACGCCTCGCCCGCAGCGGACTGTTCGAGCAGTACGTCGTCTACGAGAACGGCCCCGAGTGGTCCTTCGCCGGCGGCGTCCTCACCGACCTCCGCCTCGACGCGGACACCTGCCGTACGGCGGGACCGGCGGCCGTGGAGAACTGGCTCGCGGAACTGCCGGTGCGGGGGTGGCGGGTGTACGGGTGGGCGGCGTTCGAGTGGGGGGCGGTGTCGGCGGGGGCCGGGGGCGTGGCCGTACCCGGCGATGCGGCGGATGCCGGGGTGCTGGTGCATCTCGCGGTGCCGGTCGGGGAGGTACGGGCCGACGGCGAGGGCGTCCTGGTGCGGGCCGTGGACGAACAGCAGTTGGCACTCCTGGCCCGGCTGGTGCGAGCGGCTCCGGGCATCCCGGCGAGGGAGCCGACGGAACGGGTCGAGGTACGCCTGGACGACACCGACGGCTACCGGGAGGCGGTCGTCGCAGCTCTGACCACACTGGACGGCACCGGTCCCCTGGAGAAGGTGATCCTCTCCCGGCAGGTCCCCGTGCCCGTTCCTCTCGATCTCGTCGCCACCTATGTCGCCGGGCGGCGGGCCAACACTCCCGCTCGTTCCTTCCTCGTCCGGCTGGGTCAGGCGCATGCCGCCGGGTTCAGTCCGGAGACCGTTGCCGAGGTGACCGCCGACCGTCTGGTGGTGAGCCGGCCGCTCGCCGGGACCCGGGCCCGTACCGGCGAGCCCGCCGAGGACGCCCGGCTCCGGGCCGAGCTGCTCGGCGACCCCAAAGAGATCCACGAGCACGCCATCTCCGTGAAGCTGGCCCTGGAGGACCTCGCGGCCGTCTGCGAGGAGACCTGGGTCGCCGAGTACCTCACCGTCCAGGAGCGCGGCACCGTCCAGCACCTGGCCTCCACCGTCATGGGCCGACTGCGCCCGGACCGCACCCCCTGGCAGGCCTTCGCCGCCCTCTTCCCCGCGGTCACCGCCACCGGCATCCCCAAAGCCCCCGCCTACCCCCTCATCCGCCGCCTGGAGGGCCGCCCCCGCGGCCTGTACGCCGGTGCCGTCCTCACCTACGACACCGACGGCACCCTCGACGCCGCCCTCGTCCTGCGCACCGTCTTCCAGCGGGACGGCCACGGCCTGCTCCAGGCCGGGGCCGGGATCGTCCGGCAGTCCCGGCCCGACCGCGAGCACGAGGAGACCTGCGAGAAGCTCCGCAGCGTCGCCGCCCACCTGGTGCCCCTGGTGTCGCCGGCTCCCCGGACAGCCGCGCCGCCCGCACCCGGCCCGGCGAAAATCCCCGCGCAGGAGGAGGGCGCCTCTGACACAGTCGCCCCATGAGCGACTTCTCCGTCAAACCCGTGCTCACCGGCGAGAGGACCGTGCTGCGGCCGTTCACGGAGTCGGACGCGGAGGTGATGTGGGAGATCGCCCAGGACCCGGACGTCGTCCGCTTCACCTTCGAGCCCGGCACCGAACTCACCCCGGAACGCCTCCGCTCCTGGTACGGCTCCCGCTCCACCCAGCCCGACCGCCTCGACCTCGCCGTCACCGACCCGACCACCGGCGAACTCCTCGGCGAGGTCGTCCTGTACGAGTGGGACCCTGCACAGCGCAGTTGCACCTTCCGCACACTCATCGGTCCCCGAGGGCGCGGCCGTGGCATCGGCACCGAGGCCACCCGCCTCATCGTCGGCCACGGCTTCGAACAACTCGGCCTGCACCGGATCGAGTTGGAGGCCTACGGCCACAACCACCGCGCCCTGCGCGTCTACGAGAAGGTCGGTTTCGTACGGGAGGGCGTCCGCCGGGAGGCGGCACTGCGGGAGGGTGTGTGGACCGACTCCGTCCTCATGGGCCTCCTCGACCACGAGTGGGCCGCCCTCAGCTCCACGGCTCGATGACCGTCACCCCCGCTCCGGGCGCCGTCCCCATCGCCGCCAGTGCCTCGGGCGTCGCGTCCAGCGAGATCGTGGACGTGACCAGCAGGTCCGGGCGGAGCACACCCGCCCGCACCAGCTCCAGCATCGCCGGGTAGGTGTGTGCCGCCATGCCGTGGCTGCCCAGGATCTCCAGCTCCAGACCGATCGCACGGGCCATCGGGACCGGTGTCGTGCCGTCCGGCGAGGGCAGCAGCCCGACCTGGACGTGCCGCCCGCGCCGGCGCAGGGAGTTGACGGAGGCCGCGCAGGTGACCGGTGAGCCGAGGGCGTCCAGCGACAGATGCGTACCGCCGCCGGTCAGCTCCCGGATCTCCGCGGCCGTGTCCGGCGTCCGCGTCGCGTCCACGCACTCCACCGCGCCGAACTTCCTCGCCAGATCCAGGGCACCCGGCGACACGTCCACGGCGACGACCCGCGCGCCGGACGCCGCCGCGATCATCACCGCGGACAGACCGACCCCGCCGCAGCCGTGCACGGCGACGTGTTGCCCTGCGGCGACCCGGCCGACCTGCACGACCGCGCGGAACGCTGTCGCGAAACGGCAGCCGAGGGAGGCGGCCGTCGCGTAGGAGAGGTCGTCCGGGATCGCCACGAGGTTGATGTCGGCGTGGTCCAGCGAGACGTACTGGGCGAACGAGCCCCAGTGGGTGAAGCCAGGTTGGGTCTGGTGCTCGCAGATCTGGTGGTTGCCGGAGGCGCAGGTCGCGCAGGTGCCGCAGGCGCAGACGAAGGGGACGGTCACTCTGTCGCCGGGGTGCCAGGCGCTCACGCGGGCGCCGGTGGACTCGATCACTCCGGCGAGTTCGTGGCCCGGTACGTGGGGGAGCGTGATGTCGGGGTCGTGGCCCTGCCAGCCGTGCCAGTCGCTTCTGCAGAGGCCGGTGGCTTCTACGCGTACGACGACGCCGTGCGGTGCGGGTTCAGGGTCTGGAAGCTCCCGTACCTTTGCCGGTTCACCGTATTGATCGAAGACCACCGCTCGCATCTGCCATCCCCTCGCCGTTTGTCTCTGCGGGTCCATCGTGGCTGGTCGCGCAGTTCCCCGCGCCCCTGGGTGGGTTCTCGCCGCCCTCGCTCAGACCGAACCGTTCGTGCAGGCGCCGCAAGGCCCGAGGGGCCCACCAGGTCGCTCGCCCCGTCAGACGCATCACCGCCGGTACCAAGAGGCTGCGGATGATCATGGCGTCCATCAGGACCGCCAGGGCTATGCCGAGGCCCAGCATCTTGGTGTTGGTGACCCTGGACGCGCCTATCGCGATCATGACCACCGCCAGGATGACCGCGGCCGCCGTGATCAGGCCGCCGGTGCGCTGGAGGCCGTGGCGGACCGACTGTTCGTGGTCGCCCGTCCTGTCGTACTCCTCCTTGATGCGGGACAGGAGGAAGACGCCGTAGTCCATGGAGAGGCCGAAGGCGACGCAGAACATCAGGACCGGGAGGGTGGTCTCTATGGAACCGGGGCTGGTGAAGCCGAGGAGGCCGGAGAGGTGGCCGTCCTGGAAGACCCAGACCACGGCGCCGAACATCGCGGTCAGGCTGAGGGCGTTGAGCAGGACCGCTTGGACCGGGATCAGGACGCTGCCGGTCAGGAGGAAGACCAGGAGCAGGGTGACGATCGCGATGAAGGCGGCCGCCCAGGGCAGGCGTTCGCCGATGGCGTGCTTGGAGTCGACGAGGACGGCTGCCGTGCCGGTCACCTTGGTGTCGAAGGGGGCTTTGGTGGCGCGCAGTTCGCCGACCAGGCGCTGGGCACCGGCGTCGACCGCCTCGCCCTCGGGCTGCACCGTGAAGTACGCGGAGTCGCCCTTCACCAGGGGGCCGTCGACCCGCCGCACCTCGGGGAGGGCGGCCACCCGCTCCTTGTAGGCGGTGTACTGCGCCTCGGTCGCCTTTCCCTCGGCTAGCACCTCCAGGCCGCCGCCGGGGCTGCCGGGGAAGCCGTCGCGGATGTGCTGCTGGACGACATGGGACTCGGCGGTCGAGGGCAGCTGGCGGTCGTCGGCGGTGCCGAACTTCACGCCCAGGAAGGGCAGTCCGAGGACGATCAGCACGGTGGTGGTCGCCACCGCGAAGAGCGGGGCCCGGCGCATCACCAGGGTCGCCGCCCGCGCCCAGGCCGTGCCCTCCTCGCCGGAGGCCCGCACCGGCCGGCCGCGCCGCAGCAGCCGTCGTAGATCGAGGGAGTTGACCCTCTCTCCGAGCAGCACCAGGGCCGCCGGGAGCAGGATCAGCGCGGCCGCCGCGGCCAGGAGGACGACCGCTATGCCGGCGTAGGCGAAGGAGCGCAGGAAGTACTGCGGGAAGACCAGCATCGCGGCCAGGGAGACCGCGACCGTGAGCGCGGAGAAGAGGACCGTACGGCCCGCCGTGCGCAGGGTGGTGGCCACCGCCGTCGTCGGATCGGCGCCGGTGGCCAGCTCCTCGCGGAAGCGGCGGACGATGAACAGGGCGTAGTCGACCGCCAGGCCCAGCCCCAGCGCGGTGGTGAGGTTCATCGCGAAGACGGAGACGTCGGTGAACTCGGTCAGGCCGCGCAGGACCGCGTTGGTCCCGAGGATCGCCACGATGCCGATGCCGAGCGGCAGCAGGGCCGCGATCGCGCTGCCGAAGACCATCACCAGGAGCAGGAGCGTGATCGGCAGGGCGATCATCTCGGCGCGGACCAGGTCCTCCTGGATGGTGGTCTGCATCTCGTGGCGGACCGCGACCATGCCGCCGATCTCGACCGCCACCGGGCCGTGCGTGCCCCGGAAGGAGGGGGCGATGCGGTCGAGGGTCTCGCCCATCCGCTTCTCGTCGCCGGTGATCCGCGCGGCGATCAGCGCCTCATGGCCGTCCTCCGCGCGCAGGGCGGGTGACTTGGCCGTCCAGTACGAACCAACGCCGGTGACCCCCTTCTCGGCGGCCAGGCGGGCGGTGAGGCGGTTCGCCTCCGCCGCGACCGCGGGGTCGTCCACCGAGGCGCCGCCCGCGTCCACCAGCAGCAGGAGGTTGGGCTGGGAGTCCGGGAACTCGCGCTCCAGGGCCTGGGTGGCGTACGTCGAGTCCGCGGCCGGGTCCTCCCAGCCGCCGCTGCCGAGGCGGTCGGCGACCCCGCTGCCGGCCAGCACGGCGAGCGCGGTGAGCACGAGTGCCGCGAGCAGCGACAACCGGGGGCGGGCGGTGACGAAGCGGGTCCAGCCTCCTACGCGGGGTGGGCCGTTGACTTCGGACATGGTGCGGTGTCCCCTTCACCTCGGAAAGCCTGGAAGCTGGAAGCCGTAGACTCGTGAACACGAGAGATCGCTCGCGTTTCTCAAGAATGCGAGCGACCGCTCGTGTTTGTCAATGCCGTTCGGAGACCTGGGGATAACGCGTGCCCGAGAACTCGCCCACAGAACAGCCGCGCCGCCGCCAAGCCCGCGGCGAGCGCCGTATCGCCCAGCTGCTCGAAGCCGCCGCCAACGTCTTCTGCACGACCGGCTACACCGCGGCCAGCACCAACGCCATCGCCCGCGAGGCCGGGGTCTCCCCCGGCACGCTCTACCAGTTCTTCCCGAACAAGGAAGCGATCGCCATCGAGCTGGGCACCCGGCTCGCGCACGACATGCGGGAGATGTACGGCGAGGCGCTCGCGCCGACCGGTCCCGCGACCCCGCTGGAGACGGCGGTCGCCACCGCCGTGGACCGGTTCATCGCCTTCAACTGCGACAACCCCGTGTTCTTCGCACTGATGCACGGCCCCGACGTCCCCGGGCGGATGGCCGAGGAGCACGACGAGCTGCACACGACCCTGCTCTCCCGGATCGAGGACCTGCTCTCCTCCTACCTGCCGGACCTGTCCCCCGCGGACCTCACCCGTACCGTCCACATGTGTCTGGGGCTGTACAAGGCGGGCCTGGAACTCGTCCTCTCCCACGAGGGCGCGGAGCGCGACGCGTATGTCGAGGAGCTGAAGAACGTCCTCACCCGGTACCTCGCGCCTTTGAGAAGTACCCCCTAGGGGTATAGGGTGTGTGGCAACGCAACGTCACACACCTCTGCGAGGAGAACGACATGACCGCCGAGACCGATACCCAGGGTTCCGTGACCGCCGTGTACAAGGTGAGCGGGATGAGCTGTGGGCACTGCGAAGGGGCCGTGTCCGGGGAGATCTCCGAGATCGCGGGGGTGACTTCGGTGAAGGCTGTCGCCTCCACGGGTGAGGTGACCGTGATCTCCGCGGCGGCGCTGGACGAGGAGACCGTGCGGGCGGCTGTGGACGAGGCCGGTTTCGAGCTCGTCGGCAAGATCTGAGACGTCATGACCCCCTCCCCGATAACCGAAGTCACCGAGGTCGAGCTGGTCATCGGTGGGATGACCTGTGCCTCCTGTGCCGCTCGGGTCGAGAAGAAGCTCAATCGGATGGAGGGGGTCAGTGCGAGCGTCAACTACGCCACCGAGAAGGCTCGGGTCGCGTACCCCGCGGGGGTCTCGGTCGACGATCTGATCGCGACCGTCGTGAAGACCGGGTACACCGCCGAGGAACCTCGGCCGGCGGCGGCGGAAGCCCCCGCCCAAGACCCGGAACTCAACGACCTGCGGCAGCGGCTCGTCGTCTCCGCGCTCCTCGCTCTCCCCGTCGTCCTGCTCTCCATGATCCCCGCCCTCCAGTTCGACAACTGGCAGTGGCTGGCGCTCACGCTTGCCTCGCCCGTGGTCGTCTGGGGTGGGTGGCCGTTCCACCGGGCCGCCTGGACGAACGCCCGGCACGCCGCGGCCACCATGGACACGCTCGTGTCGGTCGGCACGCTGGCCGCGTTCGGCTGGTCGCTGTGGGCGCTGTTCTTCGGGGACGCGGGGATGCCGGGGATGCGGGAGAGCTTCCGGCTCACCGTCGGCGGGATGGACGGCGCCTCGACGATCTATCTGGAGGTCGCCGCCGGGGTCGTCGCCTTCATCCTGCTCGGCCGCTGGCTGGAGGCGCGCGCCAAGCGCCGCGCGGGGGCCGCGCTCAGGGCGTTGATGGAGCTGGGCGCCAAGGACGTCTCGGTGCTGCGGGACGGGCGGGAGGTCAGGATCCCGGCGGAGCGGCTGGCCGTCGGGGACCGGTTCGTCGTACGGCCCGGGGAGAAGATCGCGACCGACGGCACCGTCGTCGAGGGTGCCTCGGCGGTCGACGCGTCCATGCTGACCGGCGAGTCGGTGCCGGTGGACGTGGCCGCCGGTGACCCGGTCACGGGCGCGACCGTCAACGTCGGCGGGCGGATCGTCGTAGCGGCGACGCGGGTCGGGGCGGACACGCGGCTCGCGCGCATGGCGCAGCTCGTGGAGGACGCGCAGAACGGCAAGGCCGAGGTGCAGCGGCTGGCCGACCGGATCTCCGCGGTCTTCGTGCCGGTGGTCATCGCGATCGCCGTCGCGACCTTCGGCGGCTGGCTCGGCGCGACCGGCGACGCCGTCGAGGCGTTCACCGCGGCCGTCGCGGTCCTGATCATCGCGTGTCCGTGCGCGCTGGGTCTCGCCACCCCGACCGCGCTGCTGGTCGGCACCGGGCGCGGCGCCCAGCTCGGCATCCTCATCAAGGGCCCCGAGGTGCTGGAGTCCACGCGCCGCGTCGACACCGTCGTCCTCGACAAGACCGGAACCGTCACCACCGGCCGGATGACCCTCCAGGAGGTCTACGTCGTCCAGGGCGCCGACGAGAAGCAGGTACTGCGGCTCGCGGGCGCCGTGGAGGACGCCTCCGAGCACCCCGTCGCCCGCGCGGTCGCCGTGGGCGCCCGGGAGCGGGCCGGTGAGCTGCCGGAGGTGACGCGGTTCGAGAACGTCCCCGGCAGGGGCGTACGCGGGCATGTGGAGGGCCACGAGGTGGCCGTGGGGCGGCTGTTCGAGGCACCGCTCAAGGAAGACGGCCCGCCTCAGGAGCATGCCCTGCCGGACGAGCTGGCCCTCGCCAAGGACCAGGCCGAGCGGGACGGTCGTACGGCCGTCGTCGTCGGCTGGGACGGGGTCGCCCGGGGTGTCCTCGCCGTCGCCGACGCGGTCAAGCCGACCAGTGCCGAGGCGGTGCGTGCGCTGCGGGCGCTGGGGCTCACGCCGGTGCTGCTGACCGGGGACAACCGGACGGTGGCCGAATCCGTCGCCCGGACCGTCGGCATCGACGAGGTGGTCGCCGAGGTGCTGCCCGAGGACAAGGTCGCGGTCGTACGGCGGCTGCGGGGCGAGGGCCGGGTCGTCGCGATGGTCGGCGACGGGGTCAACGACGCGGCGGCGCTGGCGACGGCCGATCTGGGGCTCGCGATGGGCACGGGGACGGACGCGGCGATCGAGGCCGGCGACCTCACGCTGGTGCGCGGGGACCTGCGGGTGGCGGCGGACGCGATCCGGCTGTCGCGGCGGACCCTCGCCACGATCAAGGGGAATCTCGTGTGGGCGTTCGGCTACAACGTGGCCGCGCTGCCGCTGGCCGCGGCGGGGTTGCTCAACCCGATGATCGCCGGGGCGGCGATGGCCTTCTCGTCGGTCTTCGTGGTGACGAACAGCCTGCGGTTGCGTGCCTTTCGTTGAGCATTACTTTTGACGGACCCCTCTGGAGTCCCGGGCGCCGCTCACATAAGCTCTTCACAAGACTCGCGCAACGTCCTTACGCTTGGGTCTCGGTCGCCATACCGGGCCCTTGCGTATCTAACGGACATTTGCAAGAGACGCAGATCACAGTGATGTGAACGTAACCATCGAAGGGGTTCGAAGGTCTAAGTTGGCGATGTCAGGCAGCGTCTTGGGGGGCGCCGACTGGCATCTGAGGTTGTCTTGGGGGACTTCCTCAGAGATGCGTTGCCGGGGCACGTACTTCGGGAAGCTTTGAGCGGCCCTCCCGAGCGTGCGTTGTCCCGGCAGATCGCACACCGGAGCAGTGCGGCGAGTTTTGCTCGTTCTGCTCACAGCAGTACCAGGCAGTACACGAAAGACAGCGAATTCAGGCGCTGGTCTCTCAGGCGCCCGGCCGGATCCCGTGGGGGGAATCCGCACCGGGACATGGGAAGGCGCCCTGGACGCCGGCCCGTGGGGGGACCGTCGCCAGGGCGCCTTTCGCTTCGCGGATTTAGCCGGGGGGTTCGTGGGAGTTCAGGTCGCGTCCGGCCGACCGCCGGTGGGGGCTGGTCGCGCAGTTCCCCGCGCCCCTAAAAACCAACCCCGGCACCGGCAACTATCAGCGCTGCTCTACCGGGATGAAGTCTCGCTCCACCACGCCCGTGTAGATCTGGCGGGGGCGGCCGATGCGGGAGCCCGGTTCCTTGATCATTTCGTGCCACTGGGCGATCCAGCCCGGGAGGCGGCCGAGGGCGAAGAGGACCGTGAACATCTCGGTCGGGAAGCCCATGGCGCGGTAGATCAGGCCCGTGTAGAAGTCCACGTTCGGGTAGAGGCTGCGCGAGACGAAGTAGTCGTCGGAGAGCGCGTGCTCCTCCAGCTTGAGCGCGATGTCCAGCAGCTCGTCGGACTTGCCGAGGGCCGAGAGGACGTCGTGCGCGGCGGCCTTGATGATCTTGGCGCGCGGGTCGAAGTTCTTGTAGACCCGGTGGCCGAAGCCCATCAGCCGGACGCCCTCCTCCTTGTTCTTCACCTTGCGGATGAAGGAGTCGACGTCACCGCCGGAGGCCTGGATGCCCTCCAGCATCTCCAGCACGGACTGGTTGGCACCGCCGTGCAGCGGGCCCCACAGGGCGTTGATGCCGGCGGAGATCGAGGCGAACATGTTCGCCTGCGAGGAGCCGACCAGGCGGACCGTGGAGGTCGAGCAGTTCTGCTCGTGGTCGGCGTGCAGGATGAGCAGCTTGTCGAGGGCCGCGACGACGACCGGGTCGAGGTCGTACTCCTGCGCGGGCACCGAGAAGGTCATCCGCAGGAAGTTCTCGACGTAGCCGAGGTCGTTGCGCGGGTAGACGAACGGGTGGCCGATCGACTTCTTGTACGCGTACGCCGCGATCGTCGGAAGCTTGGCGAGCAGCCGGATCGTGGAGAGGTCGCGCTGCTTCTCGTCGAACGGGTTGTGGCTGTCCTGGTAGAACGTCGACAGGGCGCTGACGACCGACGACAGCATGGCCATCGGGTGGGCGTCGCGCGGGAAGCCACGGTAGAAGTTCTTGACGTCCTCGTGCAGCAGGGTGTGCTGCGTGATCTCGTTCTTGAAGACCGAGAGTTCGTCGACGGTCGGCAGCTCGCCGTTGATCAGCAGGTAAGCGACCTCCAGGAAGGTGGAGCGCTCGGCCAGCTGCTCGATCGGGTAGCCGCGGTAGCGGAGGATGCCCGCCTCGCCGTCGAGGTAGGTGACGGCGGATTTATAGGCGGCCGTGTTGCCGTAGCCGCTGTCCAGCGTCACCAGACCGGTCTGGGCGCGGAGCTTGCCGATGTCGAAGCCCTTGTCGCCGACGGTGCTGTCGATCACCGGGTAGGTGTACTCGCCGTCGCCGTACCGCACTACTACTGAGTTGTCGCTCACGTCTTCCCTCACCGACGTTGTGCCTCATCTTCGAGGTTGCCCTGACTGTCTCTACCATCCCCCATTTGGCGCAGGAGAGTGCACTCGGGGTCGGCCGTTGGGCTTGTCCGCGGCACTCAGTGCCGCCAACTTGCCCATCCTGCCCCTCCGCCACCCCCTTCGGGAAGAGCTCTGTGACCCACATGACTCATTTGATCGATCATTTTTTGTGGTCACTGGCCCGCCAGCCGGAAATCCAGCGCCGTACAGCGCCGGCCCGCGGACACCGTGCGCACCGCCTGCCCGATCGCCTTGCGCGAACCGACGAGGACGACCAGCTTCCTGGCCCGGGTGACCGCCGTGTACAGGAGGTTCCGCTGCAGCATCATCCATGCGCTGGTGGTGACGGGGATCACCACGGCGGGATATTCACTGCCCTGTGAACGGTGGATCGTCACCGCGTACGCGTGCGCCAGTTCGTCCAGTTCGTCGAAGTCGTACGGCACCTCCTCGTCCTCGTCCGTCAGCACGGTGAGGCGTTGGTCGACCGGATCGAGCGAGGTGACCACGCCCACGGTGCCGTTGAAGACACCATTGGTGCCCTTCTCGTAATTGTTGCGAATCTGGGTGACCTTGTCGCCGACCCGGAAGACCCGGCCGCCGAACCGCTTCTCCGCGAGGTCGGGGCGGCCCGGGGTGATGGCCTGCTGGAGCAGGCCGTTGAGGGTGCCGGCGCCCGCGGGGCCTCTGTGCATGGGCGCGAGCACCTGGACGTCCCGGCGCGGGTCGAGCCCGAACTTGGCCGGAATCCGACGGGCCGCGACGTCCACGGTGAGCCGGCCGACCTCCTCGGTGTCGTCCTCGACGAAGAGGAAGAAGTCCTTCATGCCGTCGGTGACGGGGTGCTGTCCGGCGTTGATGCGGTGCGCGTTGGTGACCACACCGGACTGCTGCGCCTGCCGGAACACGCGCGTGAGGCGGACGGCGGGGACGGGGCCGCCGTCGGCGAGCAGGTCCCGCAGGACCTCCCCCGCGCCGACGCTGGGCAATTGGTCGACGTCCCCGACGAAAAGCAGGTGCGCGCCCAAAGGCACCGCCTTCACCAGCTTGTTGGCGAGCAGCAGGTCCAGCATGGACGCCTCGTCGACGACCACCAGATCGGCGTCGAGCGGGCGGTCCTTGTCGTAGGCCGCGTCGCCGCCGGGCTTGAGCTCCAGGAGGCGGTGAACGGTGGAGGCCTCCGCGCCGGTGAGTTCGGCGAGGCGCTTGGCGGCACGGCCGGTCGGGGCGGCGAGGACGACCTTGGCCTTCTTGGCGCGGGCCAGCTCCACGATCGAGCGGACCGTGAAGGACTTGCCGCAGCCGGGGCCGCCGGTGAGGACAGCGACCTTCTCGATGAGCGCGAGCTTCACGGCGGCCTCCTGCTCGGGGGCCAACTCCACGCCCGTACGCCCCTTCAGCCACGCCAGCGCCTTGTCCCAGGTCACGTCATGGAACGCCGGCATCCGGTCCTGGTCCGTGCGCAGGAGGCGCGACAGCTGGGCGGAGAGGGAGAGTTCGGCGCGGTGGAAGGGGACGAGGTAGACGGCGGTGACGTCATGGCCGTCGGGGCCGGGCACCTTCTCGCGTACGACGCCGGGCTCGCCCGACTCCTCGTCGGGCAGGGCGAGTTCAGCGAGGCACTCGATGACCAGGCCGGTGTCGACCTGGAGCAGCTTCACCGCGTCGGCGATCAGCTGCTCCTCCGGGAGATAGCAGTGCCCTTGGTCGGTGGACTGCGAAAGGGCGTACTGAAGACCGGCCTTCACCCGCTCGGGGCTGTCGTGCGGTATCCCGACGGACTGGGCGATCTTGTCGGCGGTGAGGAAGCCGATGCCCCAGACGTCGGCGGCGAGCCGGTAGGGCCGGTTCTTCACGACGGAGATCGAGGCGTCGCCGTACTTCTTGTAGATGCGCACGGCGATGGACGTGGACACCTCGACGGTCTGGAGGAAGAGCATGACCTCCTTGATCGCCTTCTGCTCCTCCCAGGCGTCGGCGATCTTCTTCGTCCGTTTCGGCCCGAGCCCCGGAACCTCGATGAGCCGCTTCGGCTCCTCCTCGATGATCTTCAGGGTGTCCATGCCGAAGTGCTGGGTGATGCGGTCGGCGAAGACGGGTCCGATGCCCTTGACGAGACCCGAGCCGAGATAGCGCCGGATGCCCTGGACGGTGGCCGGCAGGACGGTCGTGTAGTTCTCCACGGTGAACTGCTTGCCGTACTGCGGGTGGGAGCCCCAACGCCCCTCCATCCGCAGGGACTCCCCGACCTGGGCACCGAGCAGCGCACCGACGACGGTGAGCAGATCGCCACCACCGCGCCCGGTGTCCACCCGCGCGACCGTGTAGCCGTTCTCCTCATTGGCGTACGTGATCCGCTCCAGGACGCCTTCGAGGACCGCGAGCCGTCGCTCGCCCGTGGGTTGAGCCATGATCCGACGGTACCGGCGACCTCTGACACGGCGGGTGCCGATCGACCGCCCGCCGCCCCGTGGGCGCGGGGATTGGTGCGGTTTTCCCGGGCCCCTGCCCTATTCACGGCGTGTCGCCGGGAAAACCGCACCAATCCCCGGGCTAGCGCCGCCAGCTTCATCACGATCCGGTATCGGGGGCTTGCCTCTCGTCGTGTAATCGATTCCAATCCTTCGTGCACGAAGTTGTGTAATCGATTCCACGAGGAGGTGGAGCGGCGATGGCGAGCATCAAGGACGTCGCTGCCGAGGCGGGGGTGTCCGTCGCCACGGTGTCGCGGGTCCTGAACGACCATCCGTCGGTCAGCGCGGAGGCACGCACGCGCGTGCTGGCCGCCGTCGAGGCGCTGGGCTACCGCCCGAACGCCGTCGCCCGCTCCCTGCGCACCGACCAGACCCACACCCTCGGCCTGGTCATCAGCGACGTGATGAACCCCTACTTCACCGAACTGGCCCGCTCCGTCGAGGAGGAGGCCCGCGCGCTCGGCTACAGCGTGATCATCGGCAACGCCGACGAGCGCCCGGATCTACAGGACCACCACGTACGGAACCTGCTGGACCGGCGGATCGACGGGCTCCTCGTCTCCCCCACCGACGGCGGCTCCCCGCTGATGCTGGACGCCGTACGGGCCGGGACGCCGATGGTGTTCGTCGACCGGTGGATCCCGGGCGTCGACGTGCCGGTGGTGCGGGCCGACGGGCGGGACGCCGTACGCGATCTCGTGGCCCATCTGCACGCGCTCGGGCACCGGCGGCTCGCCATCATCGCCGGGTCCGCCGCCACGACCACCGGACGCGAGCGTGTGGAGGTCTTCCGGGAGGCCCTCCAGGCGTACGGGCTCGATCTTCCCGACGCCTACGTCGGGCAGGGCGACTTCCAGGCCGAGAGCGGGCGCCGGGTCACCGAGGGCTTCCTCGACCTGCCCGAGCCGCCCGAGGCCGTCTTCGCCGCCGACAACCTGATGGCGCTCGGGGCCCTGGACGCCGTACGCGCGCGTGGGCTGCGGGTCCCCGACGACCTCGCGCTCGCCGCGTTCGACGACATCCCGTGGTTCGTGCACACCGATCCGCCGGTCACCGCGATCGCCCAGCCCACGGGCGAGCTGGGCCGGGCCGCCGTGCGCGCTCTCGTCGACCGCATCGAGGGGCGGCCGCCCGAGTCCGTCACCCTTCCCGCCCGTCTCGTCGTACGCCGCTCGTGCGGCGAGAACCCCACCCCTGTGCAAAGGAGCACGTCGTGAGCAACCAGGACGAGTTGCTGCGCATCGAGGGCATCCGCAAGACCTTCCCCGGCGTGGTCGCGCTCGACGGCGTCGACTTCGGCCTGCGTCGGGGCGAGGTGCACGTGCTGCTCGGCGAGAACGGCGCCGGCAAGAGCACGCTGATCAAGATGCTGTCGGGCGCCTACCACCCCGACGAGGGCCGCGTCCTGGTGGACGGCGAGGAGGTGCACATCCGCGGGGCGCAGGACGCCGAGCGGCTGGGCATCGCCACCATCTACCAGGAGTTCAACCTCGTCCCCGACCTGACCGTCGCCGAGAACATCTTCCTGGGCCGCCAGCCGCGCCGCCTCGGGATGATCGACCGGAAGACGATGGAGGCGGACGCCGAGGTGCTGCTCCAGCGCGTCGGGGTCGACGTGTCGCCACGCGCGCGCGTGCGGGAACTCGGCATCGCGCGGCTCCAGATGGTGGAGATCGCCAAGGCGCTGAGCCTGAACGCGCGCGTGCTGATCATGGACGAGCCGACCGCCGTGCTCACCTCCGAGGAGGTCGACAAGCTCTTCGCGATCGTGCGCACCCTGCGCGAGGACGGCGTGGGGATCGTCTTCATCACCCACCACCTGGAGGAGATCGCGGCCCTGGGCGACCGGGTCACCGTCATCCGGGACGGGAAGTCGGTCGGACAGGTCCCCGCCGCCACGCCCGAGGACGAGCTCGTACGCCTCATGGTGGGGCGGTCGATCGAGCAGCAGTACCCGAGGGAGCGCGGCGACACCGGTCAGGCCCTGCTCAAGGTCGAGGGCCTCAGCCGGGACGGCGTCTTCCACGACATCGGCTTCGAGGTGCACGCCGGCGAGGTCGTCGGCATCGCGGGGCTGGTCGGCGCGGGCCGTACCGAGGTCGTGCGCGCCGTGTTCGGGGCCGACCCGTACGACAAGGGGACCGTGAAGGTCTCCGGGGCCGCCCTGAAGGGGCATGACGTGGGCGCCGCCATGGCGGCCGGCATCGGGCTGATCCCCGAGGACCGCAAGGGCCAGGGGCTGGTGCTCGACCAGACCGTCGAGGAGAACCTCGGACTGGTCACCATGCGGGCCGCCACGCGCGCGGGGCTCGTCGACCTCAAGGGGCAGCGGGAGGCGGCCGCGAGGATCGCCGGGCAGCTGGGCGTGCGGATGGCCGGGCTCCAGCAGCAGGTGCGCACGCTCTCCGGCGGCAATCAGCAGAAGGTCGTCATCGGCAAGTGGCTGCTCGCCGACACCAAGGTGCTCATCCTCGACGAGCCGACGCGCGGGATCGACGTCGGCGCCAAGGTCGAGATCTACCAGCTGATCAACGAACTGACGGCGCAAGGGGCCGCCGTACTGATGATCTCCAGCGATCTCCCGGAAGTGCTCGGCATGAGCGACCGGGTGCTGGTGATGGCCCAGGGCCGGATCGCCGGCGAACTCGACGCCGACGAGGCCACGCAGGACTCCGTGATGGCGCTCGCCGTCAGCACACCCACCACTACCGAAGGGGAGGCCAGCCGTGGCCACTGACACGCTCAAGAGCGGGGCGAGCGCGGGTGGTCTGCGCCGTCTCCTGCTGGACAACGGCGCGCTGACCGCGCTGATCGTCCTCGTCGTCGCCATGTCGGCGCTGTCGGGCGACTTCCTCACCACCGACAACCTGCTCAACGTCGGCGTCCAGGCGGCCGTGACCGCCGTCCTCGCCTTCGGTGTGACCTTCGTGATCGTCTCGGCGGGCATCGACCTGTCGGTCGGCTCGGTGGCGGCCCTGTCGGCCACGGTCCTCGCCTGGAGCGCGACGCAGCACGGAGTACCGGTCTTCATAGCGGTGGTGCTCGCCGTCGTCACCGGCATCGCGGCCGGACTCGTCAACGGCTTCCTCATCGCGTACGGCAAACTCCCGCCGTTCATCGCGACGTTGGCGATGCTCTCGGTGGCGCGCGGTCTGTCGCTGGTGATCTCCGAGGGCTCCCCGATCGCCTTCCCCGACTCGGTCTCGCACCTCGGTGACACGCTCGGCGGCTGGCTGCCGGTGCCCGTGCTCGTGATGGTCGTCATGGGGCTCCTCGCGGCCTTCGTGCTGGGACGGACGTACATCGGCCGCTCCATGTACGCGATCGGCGGCAACGAGGAGGCGGCGCGGCTGTCCGGTCTCCGCGTGAAGAAGCAGAAGCTCGCCATCTACGCGCTGTCCGGTGTGTTCGCCGCCGTCGCGGGTGTCGTGCTGGCCGCGCGGCTCTCCTCCGCGCAGCCGCAGGCCGCCGACGGCTACGAGCTGGACGCGATCGCCGCGGTCGTCATCGGCGGTGCCTCGCTCGCGGGCGGCACCGGCAAGGCGTCCGGGACGCTGATCGGCGCGCTGATCCTCGCGGTGCTCAGGAACGGCCTCAACCTCCTCAACGTGTCGGCGTTCTGGCAGCAGGTCGTCATCGGTGTCGTGATCGCGCTGGCGGTGCTCCTGGACACCCTGCGCCGCAAGGCCGGGGCGACCCCGGTGGCCGGTGCCTCGCAGGGCGGCAAGGGGCGCCAGGTCACGACGTACGGGCTCGCGGCCGTCGTCACCGTGGCGATCGTCGGCGCGACCTCCTTCCTGCACAACGGCTCGTCCTCGACGGCGAACCCGAAGGTGGGGCTGTCCCTCTCCACTCTCAACAACCCCTTCTTCGTGCAGATCCGCTCGGGTGCCCAGGCCGAGGCGAAGAAGCTGGGCGTGGACCTGACCGTCACGGACGCGCAGAACGACGCCTCGCAGCAGGCCAACCAGCTGCAGAACTTCACCAGTTCGAGCCTCGGCGCGATCATCGTCAACCCGGTGGACTCGGACGCGGCGAGCAACTCCGTGAAGGCCGCCGACAAGGCGAAGATCCCGGTCATCGCGGTGGACCGCGGTGTCAACAACGCCAGGACGGACGCTCTCGTGGCCTCCGACAACGTGGCCGGCGGTGAACTCGCCGCCAAGACCATCGGCGAGAAGCTCGGCGGCAAGGGGAAGATCGTCATCCTCCAGGGCCAGGCGGGCACTTCGGCCGCCCGGGAGCGCGCGGAGGGTTTCGCCAACGGCCTCAAGGCGTACCCGGGGATCCAGGTCGTCGCCCAGCAGCCGGCCGACTTCGACCGCACCAAGGGCCTCGACGTGATGTCGAACCTGCTCCAGGCCCACCCTGACGTCCAGGGCGTCATCGCCGCCAACGACGAGATGGCGCTCGGCGCGATCAAGGCGCTCGGCTCCAAGGCCGGCAAGTCGGTCTCGGTCGTGGGCTTCGACGGCACTCCGGACGGACTCGCGGCCGTCAAGAACGGCTCGTTGTACGCGTCCGTGGCACAGCAGCCCTCCCAGCTCGGCAGGATTGCCGTGGACAACGCCGTCAAGGCCCTTCAGGGTAAGAAGGTCGAGGAGACTGTGAAGGTTCCGGTGAAGGTGGTCACGGAGGAGAACGTGGCCGGCTTCAGCGGCTGACGGTCCAACTCACCCCAGGGAGTCATCTTCATGTACGACTACGACCTGCTGGTCGTGGGATCCGCCAACGCCGACCTCGTGGTCGGCGTGGAGCGGCGGCCCGGCCCCGGCGAGACGGTGCTCGGCTCCGACCTCGCCGTCCACCCCGGCGGCAAGGGCGCCAACCAGGCGGTCGCGGCCGCCCGGTTGGGCACGTCCACGGCGCTGCTGGCGCGGGTCGGCGACGACGGGCACGGGCGGCTGCTGCTGGACTCGCTGCGGGCGGCCGGGGTCGACACGGTGGGCGTGCTGGTGGGCGGGGCACCGACGGGGGTCGCGCTGATCACCGTCGACCCGTCCGGCGACAACAGCATCGTGGTCGCGCCGGGCGCCAACGGCCGTCTGACGCCGGGGGACGTCCGGGCCGCGGGGAGCCTCTTCCACGCCTCCCGGGTGGTGTCGGCGCAGCTGGAGATCCCGCTGGAGACGGTCGTGGAGGTCGTACGGAATCTGGCACCCGACAGCCGTTTCGTGCTGAACCCGTCGCCGCCGCGGCCGTTGCCGTCGGAGGTGCTGGCGGCCTGCGACCCGCTGATCGTCAACGAGCACGAGGCGAAGGTGATCCTCGGCGAGGCGTGTGTCAGCGACCGGCCCGAGGACTGGGCGCGGCTGCTGCTCGCGAAGGGGCCGCGGTCGGTGGTGGTGACGCTGGGCGGCGCGGGTTCGCTGGTGGCGTCCTCCGCGGGAGTGGAGCGGGTGCCGGCCGTGAAGGTGGACGCCGTGGACACGACGGGTGCGGGCGACGCGTTCACCGCGGCGCTGGCGTCCCGGCTGGGAGCGGGCGCGGGGCTCGCGGAGGCGGCGGCGTACGCGTCCCGGGTGGGGGCGGCGGCGGTGACCCGCAAGGGCGCGCAGGACTCCTTCCCGACGGCCCGGGAAGTCGACGGTCTGGAGGGCGGGGCGCTGGAGGACGGGGCGAGTGGGGCGTCCGGCACGGGGCGGCGGGATGAGGCGCCGAGGGACGGGGTGGGCGGGCCCGGGACGGCGGGTGGGGCGCTGTGAAGCGGGCGGGCATACTCAACCGCCATCTCTCCGGCGCGCTCGCGGAGTTGGGGCACGGGGACGGGGTGCTGGTGTGCGACGCCGGGATGCCGATCCCGGACGGGCCGCGCGTGGTCGACCTGGCCTTCCGGGCAGGGGTGCCGTCCTTCGCGGTGGTCCTCGACGGGCTGCTCGCCGAGCTGGTCGTGGAGGGCGCGACGGCGGCGGAGGAGATGCGGGACGCGAATCCGGCGGTGGCGGCGCTGCTCCAGGGGGAGTTCCCGGACCTCCAGCTGGTCTCCCACGAGAAGCTCAAGGACCTCTCGGCGGGAGCGCGGCTGATCGTCCGCACGGGCGAGGCACGGCCGTACGCGAACGTACTGCTGCGCTGCGGGGTTTTCTTCTAGCCCGCAGCATCTCTACGACATGTTTCGAGGGGCCCGGTCCGTCGACCGGGCCCCTCGGGTTTTCCCCTCCACTCAGGACTCCCTGTGATCCCCCCAGATCCCCCTCCAAGAGTCCTGATGCGATGTATGACAGGCGAGGTGGGGCGAGGGTTGTACGGCGTCTCCGGAATTTTTTCTAGCGGCTTCCCCGGCTGTCCGCGACCCGCTTCACATCCCCGAGGGACTCCTTCAACCGGAGCGCGAGGTAGCGGAGTTCCTCGCCGCTCAGGTCGGGCTCCGCGAGGAGTTCGGTGGCGTGGTCCAGGAGGTTGCCCGCCATGCCGAGTTGGATGCTCTCGATCTGGTCCGCGAGCCGGGAGACATGCCCGACCCCGTCTCCGAGGAGAAAACAGGGCTTGCCTCCGAGTCCGGTCCAGGGCAGCAGCCGCCCTTCGTCGCCCACCGGTCCGCTCATGTCAGCCTGCTTTCTCATCTGCGGTGACTCCGCTCTGTCGCGAATCACTCACAGAATGGGGTCGGCGTTGGCTACGCTGCCAGGGGCCGGGGCTTGACATCCCGCCTGTCAGGGAAGGGAGTTGGCCGGATGAGCGAAGACCGTGGGCCTCGAACGCCCCGCCAGAAGTACGGCGAGGAGTTGCGGCTACGACGGATCGCGACCCGTCTCACCCAGGAGGAACTGGGCGACCAGGTGGTGTGCTCACCCACTCTGATCAGCCACTTCGAGGCCGGGCGGCGCCTGCCCAAGCCGGACGACGCCCTGCGGATCGACAAGGCGCTCGGAACAGACGGGTTCTTCGCCCGCTGGCTGAAGGACCTGGACTCCAAGTACGCGGACCACTTCGCGGCAGCGGCCGAGCTGGAGCAACAGGCTTCGCTGATCCAGCAGTTCGCGCTGTCGTTGGTACCGGGGGTGTTGCAGACCGACGGTTATGCGCGGGCCCTCTTCCGCGCGTATCGGCCGAACTTCACGGCCGAGGAGCTTGACAAGGCCGTTGTCGTCCGAACAGAACGTCGACGAATCCTCGACGCATCACCGCATCCCGTGGTGTGGACGCTGCTCGACGAGGCCGTGCTCCGGCGCCGGATCGGCGGACCTCATGTCATGGCAGAGCAGTTGCGCAAGATCGCGGACTCGGCCGACGCAGGACGGCTGCGCCTGCATGTCATCCCGTACGGGGTGGGGGCGCACGCACTGCTGGAGAGCTTGCTCACCCTCATGAGCTTCGAGGATTCGGCGCCGGTGGCCTACGTCGAGGGCTTCCTCAGCGGGCACTTGATGGATGATCCGGCCCTGGTGAGCGCCTCGCAGACCGCCTACGCTCTGGCCCTGGGCGACGCGTTGTCGCACCAGGAGTCGATTGCCCTCGTGAGGGCGGCAGCAGAGGAACACACGCATGGTCAGTGAGCACACCGTCTCCGACTCGTCCGCCCTCACCGGGTGGTTCAAGTCCAGCTTCAGCGGCGGTGGTCAAGGCGAGTGCCTGGAGGTCGCCCGCGGCCACGCGCGCGTGCCCGTCCGGGACAGCAAGGTGGAGTTCGGGCCGGCGGTGGTCTTCTCCGCGGGCGGGTGGTCCGCGTTCGTGGGTGCCGTACGCGAGGGCCGTATAGGCGGCTAGGCGCCGGCGATCTCTTTCCGGAGTTGCCGGGTGAAGCGGCGCAGGAGGTCCAGCGTCTCGCTGAACTCGGCCCGGATGTCGTCCCGGCCGCCGCTCGGGCGGGTGCGCCAGACCCGGCGGGCGAGAGCGTCGGCCAGCTCGACGGTGTCGCCGTCGCAGAGCAGGTAGAGCGCCGAGCGTGCCTCCTGCAGCCGGTTCGCCAACTCGTTGGCTCCGGGGCCGTCGTCGCTCAGCCGTGTCTCCTTCAGGTGGTCCAGCAGCTGAACCACGGCCGTGCTGAAGCCGATCCCCGCCTTGAGCTTCTGCTCGCGGAGCCACATGCGGTCCTGTCGACGCGCGGTGAACCACGAACCGAACAAGACCCCCATGAACCCGATCGCGGCCCCGACGGCCACGGGCAGGACGTTCTCCACGGTCAGCTCCCCCCGACGTACGGCGGCGCCAGGCTACCGACGACCGGAGTTCCGCGGAAAATCCCGGGCGCGGACGTCCGCCTCGCCGCGACACTGCCCCTATGACGACGACACCGGCCCATGAAGCAGATCTGCGCTTCTACCTTCAGGACGCCCGTAATGCCGTGCTCCTGAAGGTGGACGGGCTCAGTGAGTACGACGTGCGGCGGCCGTTGACGCCGACCGGGACGAATCTGCTGGGGCTGGTGAAGCATCTTGCCGGGGCCGAGGCGATGTACTTCGGGGAGACCTTCGGGAGGCCGTTCTCCGGTGCGCCGTTGCTGTGGGTCACCGGGGCGGCGGAGGAGGCGAACTCCGATCTGTGGGCGAGGGCCGACGAGTCGCGTGAGGGGATCGTCGACACCTATCGGCGGGCGTGCGCGCACGCGGACGAGACCATCGCGAGCCTGCCGCTCGACGCCGTGGGGCGGATTCCCTTCGAGCCGTACAGCGAGATTCCGCTGCACCGTCTGATCGTTCACATGATCGGTGAGACGCATCGTCATGCCGGGCACGCCGATATCGTCCGCGAACTCATTGACGGCGCGGTGGGGTTGCGGGGATCGGGTGACAACCTGCCCTCGGAGGACGGCAGTTGGTGGGCCAGGCATCGGGAGCGGGTGGAGCGTGCGGCACGTGAGGCTTCGGCCGACGGTCACACGTTCTCCTCGAACGGGTGAAACGACCGGTACACAGAGTGGAGCCGTGCCGGGAATCACGCCAGGTCGCGGGCGAGTCGGGCGTCAACTCTGCACATCCCATCCTTCGTTTGGATCAACACCCTGAATTCACCGCTTCTCCACATACTGCTTGAATCCTCGCGAATGATCATCGAGGTGGGGAGCAAGGTGGAAAAACGGTCCTCCCTGGGCGGGGCGACGGTGTTGATCGTCGGTGCCGGGCCCGCCGGGCTGGTGCTCGGCAACCTGCTGCTGGCGGCCGGCGTCGGCTGTCTGATCGTGGAGCGGAGCAGCCGCGCGCACGTCGAACGGCGGGCGCGGGCCGGCTTCCTCGCGGAGCACACGGTCCGCGTCCTCGCCGACAACGGCCTGGCCGACGGGCTGGCGGCTCGCGGACGGCGGCACGACACCTGCGTCTTCCGCACCGGGCGGGGCGAGTTCGCCCTCCGGTACGGCGGCCTCGGCCGGGGTGAGGCCCACACCGTCTACCCGCAGCAGGAACTGGTGACCGACCTGATCGCCGAGTTCCTGCGGCGCGGCGGCGACCTGCGGTTCGAGACCGCGGTGCGCGAGATCGGCGGGCTGGACGGCGAACGGCCCTGGCTCGTGGCGCAGAGCGTGGGCGGGGCGGACGGGGCGAGCAGGGCGGAAGGGGCGGGCGGGGCGGGCGGGGCGGACATCGCGAACGCCACGGACGGCACCGGCAGCGGCAGCGCCACCAGCAGCGGCACCGGCACCAGCACCAGCACCAGCACCAGCACCAGCACCGACGCCAGTCTCAGCCCCAACCCCCCGTACCGCCTCACCGCCCGCTACATCGCCGGCTGCGACGGTCGCCACGGCGTCTGCCGTCGCCACGTCCCCGCAGGCACCGTCCGCACGCACCGGCGCCGGCACGGCGTCTCCTGGCTCGCGCTGCTCGTCGAGACACCCCCCTCGCTGCCCGCGGTCACCTACGCGGTGCACGACCGGGGCTTCGCCGGGCACATGGCCCGTACGCCCTCCGTCACCCGCTACTACCTCCAGTGCGCGCCGGGAACCGACCCCGGCACATGGAGCGACGACGCCCTCTGGGACGAACTCGACCTGCGCATGCGGGCGGAACGATTCGGCCCGCTGCGTCGTGGGCCCGTCCTGGAGCGCACGGTGGTCGACCTGGAGTCCGACGTGCTCGATCCGATGCAGTACGGGCCGCTGTTCCTGGCAGGCGACGCGGCGGGCCTGATCAGCCCCTCGGCGGCCAAGGGCGCCAACCTCGCGGTGATGGCGGCCGAGACCCTGGCCCGCGCGTTCACCGCCGCGCTCCACGACGGCGACGAGGAGCCGCTGGCCCGCTACTCGGCCACCTGCCTGCCGAGGATCTGGCGGGCCCAGGAGTTCTCCCACTGGATGATCGGCCTGCTGCACGCGCCCGCCGGGGACGACGACGAGGCCCGCTTCCTGCGCGCCCTGCGCGACTCCCGCCTGGAGAGCCTGCGCACGTCACCGGCCCAGCAGCACTCCTTCGCCGACAGTTACGTCGGCATCTAGGACCGGCCCGGCCGCCCTTCCCGTCCACCGGCGACCGGGCCCACGGCCACCGCTGACCCACGGCGGTACGTCCGCCTCCGGGTACGCCCAGCCCCCCGTACGCCCGTCGTGCCGTACGCCCAACACGCCGTACCCCCATGACCACCGCACCCCCACCGCATCCCACCACCGAAGGACACCCATGCCCATCGCGTCCGCGCCGGAGCGCTGTCTGTCGCCTGCGGATCTCGACCGGATCGAGGCGGCGGCCGAATTCGTCCGCAGGAACGACACTGCGAGCGCCCTCGACGCCCTGCTGCCCGCCCTGACCGCCGAGGAGCGGCACGACCTCGGCGGGCTCGTGCGGCTGGCGCACACCGCGCTGCTCGTCTTCCCGCGCACCCTCGCGGGGCTGGGCGACGAGCTGGCCGGGCGGGGGCTGCGCACGGGTGGGATGACGCCGAGCGTGGTCGTCCGCGGCCGACTCGCCCAGCGGTACGGGCGGCCCGCCGGTGACCTGCCCGTCGGGATCCTGCGGGCGGCCGTGCCGGGCGCGCCGGACGGGCGCGGGGAGATCGAGGTGTTCGCGCTGGAGGTGCCGCCCGGCTCGGACCTCGCGTCGGTCGCGGCGGACGAGCGGACGGCGGGGTACGAGGCGCACACCGCGTTCGAGGTCCTCGCCCCCACGCCGGTGGTCCTGCACGGTCTGACGGCCCTGCTGGTCGACCGGGCCGGGGCCCGAGCCGACGGCGGCGGCAGCAACCCGCACGAGAACTCCACCGTGTTCTACTTCCGCGCCGGGGACCACCGCATCGAGCTGTACGTCCCTGGCCGACACCCCGAACTCCTCGCCGCCCACCTGCGCCGCTCGGCGGACCAGGACCATCAGGGACTGGCGGTCGGTGACCGGCCCCGCGACCGTCTGCTGCACCTGATGACCGGCGCCTGGACCACCCAGGCGATCGCCACGGCCGCCGCGCTCGGGCTCGCCGACCACCTCGACGCCCACCCCGGCGCCGGTCTCGCCCGCCTCGCCGAGCTGACCGGCTGCCACGCGGACAGCCTGGGCCGGCTGCTGCGGTATCTCGCCGGGCTCGGGCTGGTCGCGGTGGACACCGACGGGTCGTACCACCTCGCCGAGCTGGGGAGGCCGCTGCGGACCGGTGCCGACGCCTCCTTCCGGCCGCTCGCGCTGCTCTACGGCGGCCCGTTCTACCGTTCCTTCGGGAGGCTGCCGCAGGCGGTGCGGACCGGGGAGGAGGCGTTCGCGACGGTCTTCGGGGAGCATCACTTCCCGTACTTCGCCCGCCATCCCGAACTGGCCGACCTCTTCGACCGGGCCATGGCCGCGAGCGCACCGATGTTCGCCCCGGTCGCCGGGCTGGTGGATCTCTCCGCCCACCGGGTGGTGGTCGACGTCGCCGGCGGCAACGGCGAACTCCTCGGCCGTCTGCTGCGCGCGGCGCCGCACCTCAGCGGGGTGCTGCTGGAGCGGCCGCACGCGGTGGAGGCGGCGGAGAAGGCGTTCGCCGAGGCCGGGCTGACCGACCGCTGCCGGTTCGTGGCGGGCGACTTCACGGCGGCGGTCCCCGCGGGCGGCGACCTGTACGTCCTCTCCCGCGTCCTGCACGACTGGGACGACGAGCGCTGCCTCACGATCCTGCGCCGGTGCGCCGAGGCGATGGCCCCCGGCGCGGAGCTGCTGGTCGTCGAACGGCTCCTGCCGGAGGACGGCCGCCTCACCCTCGCGGTGGCGTGGGACGTGCACATGCTGTGCAACGTGGGCGGCCGGGAGCGTACGGAGGCGCACTACCGGCGGCTGCTGGCGGAGGCGGGCTTCGAGTTCGCCGCGTGCCATGAGCTGCCGTTGCAGGGGGCGCTGTTGCGGTTCCGGCGACAGTGAGGGGGCGAACCTGAGGGCAGCAGCCCCCAGGACCGTCAGACCCGCGGCAGCCCCAGTACCGTCACTCCCGCGGCGCCCCCGTCGACCCCCGAACCATCAGCTCCCCCCGAACCGTCGCGATCCCCCCGGGCGGCGGCTCCTCCCGCCCCATCGCGATCCGCCCGGCCCGGGCCCCGGCCTCCGCCAACGGCAGCCGCACCGTCGTCAGCGCCGGCACCGCGTCGATACTGAACGGAAGATCATCGAACCCCGCGACCGACACGTCCTCCGGAATCCGCATCCCGGCCTCCCGCAGCGCCGCGCACGCCCCGAGCGCGACGGAGTCGTTCGCGGCGACCACGGCGGTGAGGGACGGATCCCGGCGCAGCAGCTCCAGCGTGGCCTCGTAGCCGGACCGCCGGTCGTAGCGGCCGTGGACGGTCCAGCGGGGGTCCTCCGTGATCCCGTGCGCCTCCAGGGCCGCGCGGTGGCCCTCCAGCCGGTGCCGGGTCGTCGTGCGCTCCTCGGGGCCCGCGATGTACCCGAGCCGCCGGTGGCCGAGCCCGATGAGGTGCTCGGTGAGTTCCTTGCCGCCGCCGCGGTTGTCGAAGGTCAGTGCGATCGCCCCGGTCTCCGGGGCGGGCGGGCGGCCGCACAGCACGATCCTCGTGCCCGCGTCGGCCAGCTTGCGCAGCTTCGCTGCCATCGCCGCCTTGTGCGGGGCGTCCTCGACCGCGCCGCCGGTGAGCACGACGGCCGCCGCGCGCTGCCGCTGGAGCAGGGTGAGGTACGTCAGCTCGCGCTCCGGAGACCCGCCTGTGTTGCAGACCACACCGAGCCGCTCGCCGCCCGCACGCCCGCCGGGGCCGCCGATCTCGGACTGGATCGCGCCGGCCATGATCCCGAAGAAGGGGTCGGCGATGTCGTTGACGAGGATGCCGACCAGGTCGGAGGTGGCGGCGGCCAGCGCGCTGGCGGGGCCGTTCAGTACGTAGTCCAGCTCGTCGACGGCGCGCAGTACCCGTTCCTTGGTGGACGCGGCCACGGGGTAGTTGCCGTTCAGCACGCGCGACACCGTCGCGGGGGAGACCTGGGCGCGGGCCGCCACGTCCGCCAGGGTCACCGTCATCTCGTCGTCCTCCGGTCGCGCGCCGCAGCGCATCTCAGTCGTACTCCGTCGTACACGCGGGCACCTACCGCCCGGTTCCGAGCCGACCTTAAGGCCATGACCCCCACTTGTTCGCCCCCTCGAACAACTCACCCCCGCCGCGGTCTTGTCCAGACCGCTGCTGAGAGGCTAGCTTCTTCTTGGATAGAAAGCGCTTGCTGTAACGCTCATCAGTGGAGCGTGCGCGGCGCGCACAACCGCGTACGACTCCTACGAAGGGAATGACGTGACACGCAAGACGGTGCGTATCGCCATGAACGGTGTGACGGGGCGCATGGGCTACCGCCAGCACCTGGTCCGTTCCATCCTCGCCATCCGTGAGCAGGGCGGACTGGACCTCGGCGACGGCACGGTGCTGTGGCCCGAGCCGATCCTCGTCGGCCGCCGCGAGCACGCCCTCAAGGCGCTCGCCGAGCAGCACGGCCTGCGGCTCGACAACATCGCGACCGACGTGGACGCGGTGCTCGCCGACCCGACCGTCGACATCTACTTCGACGCCCAGGTCACCTCCGCGCGCGAGGAGGCCATCAAGAAGGCGATCGCGGCCGGCAAGCACATCTACACGGAGAAGCCCACCGCCACCGGCCTCGACGGCGCCCTGGAGCTGGCCCGCCTGGCGAACGCGGCCGGCATCAAGCACGGGGTCGTCCAGGACAAGCTCTTCCTCCCCGGCCTGCTCAAGCTGAAGCGCCTCATCGACGGTGGCTTCTTCGGCCGGATCCTCTCGATCCGCGGCGAGTTCGGCTACTGGGTCTTCGAGGGCGACTGGCAGCAGGCCCAGCGCCCGTCGTGGAACTACCGCGCCGAGGACGGCGGCGGCATCGTCGTCGACATGTTCCCGCACTGGGAGTACGTCCTGCACGAGCTGTTCGGCCGCGTGAAGTCCGTCCAGGCCCTCACCGCCACCCACATCCCGCAGCGCTGGGACGAGAACGACAAGCCCTACGACGCCACCGCCGACGACGCCGCCTACGGCATCTTCGAGCTGGAGGGCGGCGCGATCGCCCAGATCAACTCCTCCTGGGCGGTGCGCGTCAACCGCGACGAGCTCGTCGAGTTCCAGGTCGACGGGACGGAAGGCTCCGCAGTCGCCGGTCTGCGCAACTGCCGTGTCCAGCACCGGAGCGCCACGCCCAAGCCGGTCTGGAACCCGGACATCCCGGCCACCGAGGTCTTCCGCGACCAGTGGCAGGAGGTCCCGGACAACGCGGACTTCGACAACGGCTTCAAGGCGCAGTGGGAGCTGTTCCTCAAGCACGTCTACGCCGACGCCCCCTACCAGTGGGACCTCCTCGCCGGCGCCCGCGGTGTCCAGCTCGCCGAGCTGGGTCTGAAGTCCTCGGCGGAGGGCCGCCGTCTCGACGTACCGGAGATCGCGCTGTGACCATCCAACTGCCTTCCGGCGACGGGACGTTGCGGGCGTACGAGCCCCGCACCGAGCCCCTCGCCGTCACGACCGGCTCGCCCTTCACCTCGCGTACGGTCTTCTCGGCGGCGCACGTCGTGGCCGACCCGTTCGCGGACGTGTCGCCGGACTCGCCGGCCGCCGTCGACTGGGACGCCACCCTCGCCTTCCGCCGCCATCTGTGGTCGCACGGGCTCGGGGTCGCCGAGGCGATGGACACCGCGCAGCGCGGGATGGGCCTGGACTGGGCGGGTGCGGCCGAGCTGATCCGCCGAAGTGCCGCCGAGGCCAAGGCGGTTGGCGGTCTCATCGCGTGCGGTGTGGGCACCGACCAGATCGCTTCGGGCTCTCTCGCCGAGGTCCGGGCGGCCTACGAGGAGCAGCTCGCCCTCGTCGAGGCGTCCGGCGCGCAGGCCATCCTGATGGCGTCCCGGGCGCTGGCGGCGGCCGCCAAGGGCCCCGAGGACTACCTGGAGGTCTACGGCCACCTGCTGCGCCAGTCCGCCGAGCCGGTGATCCTGCACTGGCTGGGCCCGATGTTCGACCCGGCGCTTGAGGGTTACTGGGGCTCGTCGGACCTCGACGCGGCCACGGATGTGTTCTTGCAGGTCATCGCCGCGCACCCGGACAAGGTCGACGGCATCAAGGTCTCGCTCCTGGAGGCCCGGCGCGAGATCGACATCCGCCGCCGGCTCCCCGACAGGGTCCGCTGCTACACCGGCGACGACTTCAACTACCCCGAGCTGATCGCGGGCGACGAGAAGGGCTTCAGCCACGCGCTGCTCGGCATCTTCGACCCGCTGGGTCCGCTGGCGGCGGAGGCGGTCCGCGTCCTCGACACGGGAAACGTTGTCGGGTTCCGTGAACTCCTCGATCCCACGGTCGAGTTGTCCCGCCATCTGTTCCAGAAGCCGACGCGCTTCTACAAGACGGGAGTTGTCTTCCTCGCGTGGCTCGCGGGCCACCAGAGCCACTTCACGATGGTCGGCGGCCTCCAGTCGGCCCGCTCCCTGCCGCACTTCGCCCGCGCCTACCAACTCGCCGACGGCCTGGGCCTGTTCCCGGACCCGAAGCTCGCGGAGGAGCGGATGAAGACCCTGCTGTCCCTGTACGGGGTGAACCAGTGACCGAACTCGCGCGTTTCTCCATCAACCAGATGACGGTCAAGCAACTGTCGCTGCCGGAACTGGTGTCCGCCTGCCGTGAGTTGGGCGTCTCCGGTGTGGGCCTGTGGCGGGAGCCCGTCCAGGCGTACGGCGTCGAGGAGACGGCCAAGCTGGTCCGCGACGCGGGCCTGACCGTGACGACCCTGTGCCGCGGCGGCTTCTTCACCGCGATCGACCCGGACGAGCGGGCGGCGGCCCTCGCCGACAACCGCCGGGCGATCGACGAGGCGGCGACGCTCGGCACCGACACCCTGGTGCTGGTCTCGGGCGGCCTCCCGGCCGGCTCGAAGGACCTGCGCGGGGCGCGGGAGCGGATCGCGGACGCGCTGACGGTGCTCGGCCCGTACGCCGAGGAGCACGGCGTACGGCTGGCCATCGAGCCGCTGCACCCCATGTACGCCTCGGACCGCTGCGTGGTCTCCACCCTCGCCCAGGCCCTGGACATCGCGGAGCGCTTCCCGGCCCGGCAGGTCGGCGTCACGGTGGACACGTACCACATCTGGTGGGACGACAACGCGCCCGCGCAGATCGCCCGCGCGGGCGCCGGCGGCCGTATCCACACCTTCCAGCTCGCCGACTGGACGACCCCCCTCCCGGAGGGCGTCCTCAACGGCCGCGGCCAGGTCGGCGACGGCGCGATCGACATGCGCGAGTGGCAGGGGTACGTCGAGGCGGCGGGGTACACCGGCGCGATCGAGGTGGAGCTGTTCAACGACGCGCTGTGGGCGCGGGACGGGCGCGAGGTGCTCGCCGAGACCGCCGAACGGTTCGTGGCCCACACCCTGTGAAGGTGTATTCACACAGCTCGCTCTAATAACCGGAGATCAGCACCCGTACGTTTATCGGGCTCCCTGTGATTTCACTGTCCATTCAGGTTTTTCGAGGGCAGTGGGAACCGCATCTGTCCTGGTCATGTCTGTACGATCAGGTCCGCCGCAGGGCCGGAGGGGAATTCCAGAATTCCCCTCCGGCTACCAGCGGAAAAGAAAAGGTAAGGAAACAAGGAGTTCTCTGTGAACATGCGAATTGCAGCCGTCTCCGTGGTGTCCGCCGCTCTCGTCGCGACCGGTGCCGGTGCCGCCGTCGCCGCCCCGCAGGCAGCCCCGGCCCCCAAGGCGACCATCACCCTCAAGGCGAGCGCCCCCGCCGTCAAGCTCGGCGACCCCGTCACCTTCAGTGGCAAGGTCGCCGGCCTCAAGGAGGGCAGCAAGGTCGTCATCCAGGTGAAGGAAGGCGCGAAGTGGGTCACGCTGCCGGCCACCGCCAAGGTGAACAAGGGCGCCTACAAGGTCGCCGAGAAGCTGGAGAAGAAGGGCGTCGAGATCCTGCGCGCCAAGGACGGCAGCACTGTGTCCAAGGCGGTCTCCGTCACCGTCGGCTGACGCTGACCCGCGCCTGCTGACAGCCGGATGAGACAGCCCCACCCCGTTGGAGCCGGGGTGGGGCCGTCGTCGTGAATCCTATGGATTCCGTGGGAGCGATGCCCCCGGCCCCGGCTGAGATTGTTCTTAATTACCGCTGGAGGCACACGAGTCGAAGCCTCGGTCACGGGTTCCGGTAGACCGAGGTGAACGTGCGGTCGAGGCGGCGGGCGGTCAGGTCCGTGCGCTGGATGGACCAGTGGACCGTGGCGCCCTCCAGGCCGTCGATCCAAGGGGTCCATTCGGCGAGCAGGACCCAGTCCGCGGGGTCCGCCGACACCGGTTCGTCGCCGCCCCAGCGGCCGGCCGCCGCCTCCTGTGCCGCGCGCCATGCCACCGTCGCGACGGGATCGGTGTCGATGGCCTCCTGGTCGGCGTACCCGCCGAGCTGGAGGTGTCCCTGGGAGGTGATGTCCTCGTAGGTGTCGGCCCACACCTCGGCCAGTTCCTCGGAGCGCGGATGCCCGGGGAGCGGGACCCAGCGGGGCTCCTCGGGTATCGCCACCCAGTAGTGGTACGGCAGGGAGACGTCGGCCGTCGCCCTGAGCTGCTCCTGCGGGAACTGTGCGAAGACCTCCTGGTACTCCTCGTCCTCCTCGAACCAGGGCCAGCCCTCCTTGTCCCGCTCCTCCACGGGCGTTCCCACCGGGACGTACACCGCGCTGCCCGCGCTCTCCCGGTGGCCGTAGTCCTCGGGGTAGGCGAACAGCAGCAGGTGGCCGTCGGGCGGGAGGGGCAGGTCCGTCGTACCGGCGGGCAGCGCCGCGAAGTCGATGGTCGCGACGTAGGGGTGGAAGGGGTGCGGGGTCCCCACGGGCAGCAGCAGCGGCCCGCCGAACCGGCCCACGACCGGCCCGTCCCCCTTCTCCCCCAGGGTCGCGCACGGCCGGGCGAGGTCCATCCACCGCTCCACGTCCTCGGCGGGGATCCCTCGCGCGATCGCCTCGTCCTTGAACGGGCCCAGTCCGGCCCGCAGTTCAGAAGTCATGGGGGCCACCGTAGAGCCGGCCACCGACACCGCGGCCGCCCGTTGTCAGTGCCGCCCCCTATCGTCCCGGCATGACCTTTTCACTGCCCCGCGAACTGCGGCTGCCCTCCGGACGCTTCGAGCGACGGGGCCCCACGGAGATCTGGCTCGCCGACGAACTGCCGGACGACATCGAGGAGTTGTGGGTGGAGCTGCTTCGGCGGGCGCCCGACACAGGGTTGTATCCCCACCTCTGCTGGCCCGGGGATCACGGGGCACCCGAGGGGGCGGAGGCCGCAGACGCCGTAGACCTGGAGAAGGTGCTCGCTGTCGACTTCACGGCGTACCGGGAGGCTCGGCTGCCGTACTGGTCCGATCCGTCCACCGCCGAGTTGCCGGACGACACTCCGGAGGGGGTCGCGCCCTGGCCGCACGATCCGGGGCCGCCGTTCGACAGCTGGCCGGGGTTCGCGCCCGCGGGGCCCTCCGGGGCGGACCCCGCGGAGGCGGCCGCCCGTGCCGTCGCCGAGCTGCTGTGCACCGATCCGTTCGCGAGTTCCTTCGTGCTCGCCCTCGTGCCCGCCCGGTGTTCCGCCGACGTGCCCGCGCTGGTCGGCTGGGACCACGGGGCGCCGATGCCGTTGCTGACCGCCCTGTTGCGTAGCTGGGAGGAGCGGTTCGGGGCGCGGGTCATCGCCGCGTACGGCGGGGAGGTGCAGGTGTCCGTCGCACGGCCGCCGCTCGACCCGGGGGACGCGGAGCGGCTGGCGCTGGAGCATGTGCTGTCCACCGCGGACAACATCGTCGACGACCCGCCGACGCCGTTCCCGGAGTACGCGCGCGAACTCGTGGGGCGGACCGAGTGGCGCTTCTGGTGGGACTGAGGCGGGCATTCCGGGCGCGCGCCCGGGCATGCCGGGCCACCATGGGGTTCAGGTGCGGGGCCCCGGGAGGGGTGCGGCGCGCGGGCACAGGGGCTGCGGCGCAGGGCCACGGGGATCGGCGCAGGGATCGGCGCAGGGCCCCAGGGGTTCCGGCGCACGCCTCAGCGCAGGCGCTCCCGGGTCTCCGGCCGCCACCCGAAGCCCCCGGGGATCCCGCCCCCGCCCCCGCCCCCGCCCCACCGATGAGTTCCGCCCGCCACCCCGGTCTGAACCGCCGTAACCGACAACGAACTGGAGTGAGTCCCATGCGCATCGTGGTCAGCGAGTTCATCAGTCTCGACGGTGTCGTGCAGGCGCCCGGCGGGCCCGAGGAGGACACCGACGGCGGGTTCGCGCACGGCGGTTGGTCGCATCCGTACTTCGACGCGGAGGTGCTGGGCCCCGCGTTCACCGAGGGGATGGAGCGGGCCGAGGCGCTGCTGTACGGGCGGCGGACCTATCTGACGATGGCGGGGGCCTGGCCCGAGCGCGCCGGGGACCCGTTCGCCGACCGGCTCAACTCCCTCAAGAAGTACGTCGTGACGGACACCCTCAAGGACGACGAGCTCACCTGGAACAACACCGAGCGCATCCCCGGCGGTGAGGCGGTCGCGCGGATCCGTGAGCTGCGGGACCGGGAGGGCGGGGAGCTGGCGATGATGGGCAGCCCCACCCTCGTGCGCACCCTCCTCGCCGAGGGCCTGGTCGACGAGCTGCAGCTGATCGTCATGCCGGTGCTGCTCGGCGGCGGCAAGTCGATCTTCCCGGCGGACGGCGGCAAGCGGCCGTTCGAGCTGGTCTCCACGACGGCCGGGAAGACCGGGGTGCAGCTGTGCGTCTACCGCCCGGCGGCCGGGTGACCCTGGTGACCCCCTCATGGAGGGGCTAGCCGGGACGGGCTCGTACGGCATACGCTCGTCCCGGCAGAACCTCTGACTGAGTCAACGATCCAGGGGGTGGGTCACCATGACCGTCCAGGACATCCGCGCCTTCAACCGCTTCTACACGAACGTCATCGGCGCGCTCGACTACAGCCGCCAGCTGTACGCCCCCTACACCCTCACCGAGTCCCGGGTGATCTACGAGCTCGCGCACTCGCCGCGCACCGACGCGGCCGATCTGCGCACCGAACTCTCGCTGGACGCCGGGTACTTGAGCCGCATCCTGAACAAGTTCGAACAGGACGGGCTGATCGAGCGGACCGCCTCCGAGCACGATCCGCGCCGGGTGCGGGTCACGCTCACCGCCCGTGGCCGGCAGACCGCCGCGCTGCTCGCCGAGCGCGCCGACGAATCCGTGGGCGCGCTCCTCGCGACCGTCCCGCCCGCCGAGCGGCCCCGGCTGTCGGAGGCGATGCACACCGTCCGCACCCTGCTCTCCGACGGGCGCCCGCCCCGCCGCGAGGATGTCCTCCTGCGCGAGCCGGGACCCGGCGACCTCGGCTGGATCGTGGCCCGCAACGCCGCCCTGTACGCGGCCGAGTACGGCTTCAACGCCGACTACGAGGGCCTGGTCGCGAGGATCGTCGCCGACTTCGCCGAGGACCACGACCCGCACCTGGAGCGGGTGTGGATCGCCGAGCTGGACGGCCGTCCGGTGGGGTGCGTGATGTGCGTACGGGACGACGCGCCCGCCACCGCCCGGCTGCGGCTGCTGCTCGTCGAGCCGGACGCGCGCGGGCTCGGCATCGGCGACCGGCTGGTCCGCTCGGTGATCGACTTCGCGCGCGGGGTCGGCTACCGCGACCTCGTCCTGTGGACCAACGACGTCCTGGCCGCCGCCCGCCATGTCTACCAGCGGCACGGCTTCGTACTGGTCGCCGAGAAGCCCCACCGCTCCTTCGGCGTTGACCTGAACGGCCAGGACTGGCGCCTGGACCTGACCGCGGACCCCGGCGAGTGACAGTCGGCACGGGGTGCGTGAGAGTAGGACCATGAAACTGGCGTTCTCCACCCTCGGCGTACCCGGACTCCCCCTCACCGACGTGCTGCGGCTCGCGACCGCGCACGGCTATCACGGCGTAGAGCTGCGCGCGCATCCCGAGGAGCCGGTGCATCCCGGCATCGGGCTCGCCGAACGGGCCGACGCGGTCGCCGAGTTCAAGGCCGCGGGCGTGGAGGTGCTCGGGCTCGCCGGGTACGCGCGGGTGGCCGCGCCGGGCGCCGACGAGCCCGTCGTGGAGGAGATCCACCGGCTGCTCGACCTGGCCCGGGACCTCGGAGCCGGTTTCGTCCGCGTCTTCCCGGGCGCCGCCTCCGACCAGAGCCGCGAGGAGGCCGACGCCACGGCCGCGCGGAGGCTCGGTACGGCCGCGGAGTACGCCGGCGACCTCGACGTACGCATCCTTCTCGAAACCCATGACTCGCACCGCACGGGCGCCGACGCGATCCGGATCCTCGGACCCGTCGGTCACCGCCAGGTCGGTTCGCTGTGGGACGTCATGCACACCTGGCTGGGCGGCGAGCAGCCCACCGACACCTACGCGGCGCTCGCCCCGCACCTCGGATATGTGCAGGTCAAGGACATCGCCTCGGCCGAGGACACCACCCCGGTCGGGCTCGGCTCAGGGGTGCTGCCGCTCGCCGAGTGCGTGGAGGTGCTCTCCCGGCACGGCTGGGACGGCTGGCTGTGCTGGGAGTACGAGAAGCGCTGGTACGAGGGGGCGGCGCCGCTGGAGGAACTGCTGGGCGCCGGGCGCGAGCATCTGGCGAGGTTGCTCAACGAGTCCGCCTGATTAATTCGGTGGCCCCGCCGGGGACGGCCCGCTACCGTCCCCGGGTGCATCAGCCCACCCCGCTCCCCCTCCCGCTCTCATGAGCCTGTCCCGTACGTTGCTCGATGTACGGCCCCTGCGCACCTCCCCCGTCTTCCGGCGGCTGGTGTTCGGGCGCACGGTGTCGACGCTCGGCTCGTTCATGACCATGGTCACCGTCATGTACCAGGTGTGGGACATGACCCACAGCGCGTTCTGGAGCGGTGCGGTCGGGGTCGCGCAGGCGGTGCCGATGGTGGGCGTCAGCCTCTTCGCGGGCGCCTGGGCGGACCGCGTGGACCGGCGCCGGCTCTACCTCACGGGCACGGTCGGCTCGGCGTGCTGCTCGCTGCTGCTGACCGTGCAGGGCTTCGCGGGGCACGCGCCGGTGGCCGTCGTCCTGCTGCTGGTCGCCGTACAGACGTCGTTCGCCGCGCTCGGCGCGCCCGCGGCGGGCGTGTTCGTGCCGCGGCTGCTGCCGAAGGACCAGGTGCCCGCCGGTCTCGCCCTCCAGCAGGTCACCGCCCAGGCGATGATGCTGGTCGGCCCGGCGGTCGCCGGTGTCGTGCTCGGCTGGTGGGGCATCGGCGTCTGCTACCTCCTGGACACGCTGAGCTTCGCGATGTCCTTCTACGGTGCCTACGGCCTGCCCGCGCTGCCGCCAGAGGGCGGGAAGTCCCGGCCGGGGGTGCACGGCGTGCTGGACGGACTGCGGTTCCTGGTCGGTCACCGCACGGTGCGCGGCGCGCTGCTCACCGACCTGGCCGCGACCGTCCTGTCCATGCCGGCCAGCCTCTTCCCGCTGGTCAACGAGGAGCGGTTCGGCGGCGATCCGCGCACGCTCGGCCTGTTCCTGTCCGCGCTCGCGGTGGGCGGGGTCACCGCGACGGCCTTCTCCGGGCCGGTCACCCGGCTCGCCCGCCCCGGCCCGGTGATGCTCTGCTGCTCGGCCGGCTGGGGCGCGGCCCTGCTCCTGTTCGGCCTGACGACGAGCGCCTGGCTCGGCCTCGGCCTGCTGGCGCTCGCGGGTGCGGCGGACGCGCTGGCCGTGCTCTCCCGGGCGACCATCGTGCAGACCCACACGCCCGACGCCCTGCTGGGCCGGGTCACGGCCGCCGAGACGATCGTCGGCCAGGCGGGACCCCACCTGGGCAACCTCCGCGCCGGCCTGGTCGCGGGCTGGAGTTCGGGGGCTACGGCGCTGATCGTGGGCGGGGCGATGTGCGTGGCGGCGGTGGGGTACGTGGGGGCGAGCACTCCGGAGCTGCGGGCGGCGGTCGCCTCCGGCGGGGACGGCGCCGACGTCGGGGAGGGCGCCGACTTCGGGGACGAGCCCCCGGGCGCGGGCCCGCACGTCGAGGACGGGCAGCTGGGCGCGGGCCCGCGCATCGAGGACCGGCGCCCGGAAGCGGGCATCCCCCTCACGGACCCGGCTCCCGGCACCCCCGTCACCGACGAGGCGTGAGCCTCACCTCCGGGTCCAGGCACCAGTCCAGAACGGCGGGCCAGGGCCCGTAGCCCGCGTCGAGATCGAGGTGGGCGGCGCCGGGGAGGGTGTCCGTGGGGATGCCCAGGGGGTCGCCGAAGAGACGGGCGGCTCCTTCCGGGCAGTACGGGTCGTCGTCGCCGGCGACCAGGCGGGTGGGGTTGGGCAGGGTGAAGTCGAGGGCGGGGGCGGCGAATTCGGCGACCTCGGGCAGTTCCGCGAGCACCGAGGCGGAGGGCGGGGCGACGAGGAGGACGCGGTCGACGGCACCGCTCTTCACCAGCCCGCGCGAGACGGCGTGCAGCCACAGCAGCGCGGAGGCGCTGTGCGCGAGGACGACCCGGTCCTCTTCGGCGGGCAACTCGGCGAGGTGGCGGGTGAGTTCGGCGAGCCAGGTGTCGAGGTCGGGGTCGTCGGGGTCGGGCAGCTGGGGGTAACTCACGTGCTGTCCGCGCTCGTTGAGCCGGTCGGCGAGCCAGTGCTGCCAGTGGTCGTGGGGCCGGTGGTTCTGGTAGCCGTGGAGGATGAGGTAGGCGGTCATGGAAACAATTGTTTCCGTCGCCGACCGACAGATCCAGTTAATCTTTCCTGGTGGAACAGATAAGCACGCCCTTCACGGTCGATCTGCGCCGGCTGGCCGTCCTGCGGGAACTCCAGCGCCGGGGCAGTCTGGCGCGCACCGCCGAGGCGCTCCATCTCACGCCCTCGGCGGTCTCCCAGCAGATCGCCGCGCTGGCCCGGGAGGCGGGCATACCGCTGACGGAGAAGGACGGGCGGGGCGTACGGCTGACCGGGCAGGCCCGGGTGCTGCTGGCGCACGCCGATCTGATCGCGGCCCAACTGGAGCGGGCGCGGGCCGACTTGGCGGCGTACGGCGAGGGCGGCGGCCGGGGCGCGGTGACGATCGGGTGTCTGTCGAGCGGGATCCTCGGCCTGCTGCCGGACGTGCTGACGGCTCTGTCCGAGCGGCTGCCCCGGGTCCGCGTCGACGTCGTCGAGTCGGCGCCGCCGGACCTGTTCACCGCGCTCGACGGCGGCCAGGTGGACGTGGCGGTCGCGGTGGACTTCGCGTCGGCACCGCCGCGCACCGACCCCCGCTACAGCCGCACCGAGCTGCTGACCGACGTCATGGACATCGCCGTCCCGGCCGGTCACCGGCTCGCCGGACGCGGCCGGATCGCGCTGCGGGAACTGGCGTACGAGTCCTGGATCGTGGGGGACCCACGCAGTTGCGTCGGCGCGGTGGCCCGCTCGGTGTGCGCGGCGGCCGGGTTCACCCCGGACATCCGGCACGCGGTCGACGACTGGGCGGCGGTGGCCGCGCTGGTGGAGGCGGGGCAGGGCGTCGCCCTGCTCCCCCGGCTGGTCCGCCCGGTGTACGCCGGCCGCCGGCTGGCCCTGCTCACCACCGAGGGCGAGCCGCCGTCCCGGCACGTCTTCGCGGCCGTGCGGAAGGGGGCCGAGAAGGACGCGGTGCTGGCGACGGTGCTGGAGGAGCTGCGCGCCTGCTCACATCCGTAGGCGCACGGTGAAGACCGTCTCCGTGTCCGGGGTGCTGGTCACCGCGACCGTGCCGCCGTGGGCCTCGGTGAGCTGGCGGACGATCGCCAGGCCCAGGCCGCTGCCGCCGGTCTGGCGGCTG
This sequence comes from Streptomyces sp. NPDC047072, assembly GCF_040643855.1. Classification (NCBI taxonomy): domain Bacteria; kingdom Bacillati; phylum Actinomycetota; class Actinomycetes; order Kitasatosporales; family Streptomycetaceae; genus Streptomyces; species Streptomyces sp. NPDC047072. The sequence goes on from NZ_JBEYVC010000031.1 coordinate 53,453, forward strand.
CGGGACCTGTCGGCGCGCCAGAAGCGGTCGAAGACGCGGGGCAGGTCGTCGGCGGCGATCCCGGTGCCGGTGTCGGCGACCTCGATCACGATCTCGTCGCCGGCCGTGCGGCAGCGCAGCGTGACGGTGCCGCCCGGGGGTGTGTGGCGGATCGCGTTGGACAGCAGGTTGCCGACGGTCTGGCGCAGGCGCGCGGGGTCGGCGAGGAGGGTCGGGGTGTCCTCGATACGGGTGACGAGGGTGACGCCGGCGGTGTCGGCCCGGCCGCGGTGGGCCGCCGCCACATGGCCGAGGAGTTCGCGCAGGTCGAGGGGTTCCGGGTGCAGGCGGAACCGGCCCGCGTCGGCCTGGGCCAGGTGCTGGAGGTCGTCGACGATGTGCTGGAGCAGCAGGGCCTCCTCCAGCAGGGAGGCGACGAACGCCTCGTCGGAGACGGCCAGTCCGTCCTGGGCGGCCTCCAGCCAGCCGCGGATCGTGCTGAGCGGGGTGCGCAGTTCGTGGGCGACATCGCTGACCATCGCCTTGCGCTGGACCTCCACGCGCTCGCGGCGCTCCGCCAGGTCGTTGAAGGCGGCGGCCAGATGGCCGATCTCGTCGTTGCTGGTCACCGGTACCCGCAGCTGCTGCTGGGCCGGGCGGCGGGCCGCGTCGGTGAGCGCCCGCAGCGGTCTGACCAGCCGGGTGCCGACGGTGACGGTGACGGCCACGGTCAGGACCAGGACGAGCGCGGCGACGCCCGCGATCCGGCCCTTGTTGGCCGAGGAGAGGTGGAAGCCCGGCTCTGCCGCTCCCGCCGGGGTCGCGACGAACAGCAGCGCGGGAGGGGCGACGTAGGGGGCGAGCTGCTCGCGGCGGGCGGTGTCGACGCACCGCTGCACGGGCTCGTCGACGCTCCTGGTGGGGACGAATCCGAGGCCGATCTCGACGGGGTCCAGCCGCTGGCGTCTCACGCAGCCGCCGACCAGGGTGTTGAGCCGGCCGAGCGCCCGCTTCTCGGTCTTGGTGGGAGCGTCGAGTTGGTACACGCCGCACACCTCGCCGACCTTCCGCTGGACGCTGCTGTCGCCGGTCATGACGAGGGAGGGCCTGCCGCTCGCCCCGTCGACGACTCCGGCGGCGAATCCGGCGCCGCGCAGACAGGTCTGCAACTTCCGTGCGACCTGGCGCAGTTGCCCCCGTTCGGTGGCCGACAGCCGGTACGGGCCGACCGCGCGCGGGTCGATGCCGTCGGCCTGGACGCCGGGCAGCAGCGCCGGGTCGGCCCGCAGCGGGTCGACGAGCGCCGAGGCCCGGGCGGGGAGCGCCTGGGACACCGTGCCGGACGCGGCGACGGACCGGCGGTCCTGGGTGGTCAGCGTGATGTGCCGGCCGGTCCGTTCGGCCAGCCGCTTCAGGGTGGGCGCCACCGCGGACCAGTCGGTGTGGTCGGCCGCGTAGCCGATGAGCGTGTCGTAGATCTGGGCGTCGTCGGCGAGGACCTGGCCCTGCTCCTGCTGGATGGCGCTGGTGGCGGTACGCGCGGCGAGCCAGGCGGTGGCGGCGACCGAGCAGACGGCGATGGTGATCGACGCGGCCAGCAGCCGGACCAGCAGGCTGCGGCGCAGGGGCAGCCTGCCGTGCAGGCGCGCCCGCTTCTCAGTGGCCACGGCTGCCGTCGGTGAGGCGGTAGCCGACGCCGAACACCGTCTGGAGATAGGCCGGCCGGCGCGGGACGCGCTCGATCTTCTTGCGGAGGTTCAGGACGTGCACGTCGATGGTGCGCTCGGTGATGTAGCGGTCGTCCCCGCGCGTGCTCGCCAGCAACTGGCGCCGGGTGAAGACCCGTTCGGGCTCGGCCGCCATGGCCGCGAGGACGTCGAACTCACCCGGTGTGCAGGCCACTTGCCGACCCTCGATCTCGACCGTACGGCGCACCGGGTCGACGGCGAGGGCGCCGACCCGCAGCACGGGGTCCTCCTGAGCCGCGCCGGACGCCCGAGTCCGCCGTAGCAGGGTACGGATGCGGGCCATCAGCTCGCGGGGGCTGTAGGGCTTGGTGAGGTAGTCGTCCGCGCCGAGGTCCAGGCCGAGCAGCAGGTCCTCCTCGGTGCTGCGGGCGGTCAGCATCAGCACCGGCAGGTCGCTCTCGCGGCGCAGGACGCGGCACACGTCCAGACCGTCGACGACCGGCATCATCACGTCGAGGACCAGCAGGTCGGGCCGGTGGCGGCGCACCTCTTCCAGCGCGGCGCGCCCGTCGTGGACGAGCAGGGCGGTGTGGCCCTCGCTCTCCAGGTAACGGCGGATCACCTCGGCCTGTTTGGGGTCGTCCTCGGCCACGAGGACACGGGCGTTCATGGGGTCAGCGTAGGCACGCGGCGATCAGGTCAGACGGGTTTCTGACCGCGTCCTGACAGGATCGTCATAACTTCGGGCCATGGTCTGCGGCATGTTGAACCTCTTCCATCGAACCGCGGTCGCCACCGCCGTCGGCACGGCAGGCCTGCTCCTTCTGACCGCCTGCGGAGGCGTCGGCGGGAACGACGACGCGGGCAAGGGCAGCGACGGCGAGGTCGCCTCGCTCACCACACCGGCGGCGGACGGCGGTTCGGCGAGCGCGAGCGCCGATCCCGACGCGGGCCGTCCGCAGATCCGGCTGGACAGCACCAACGAGGAAGTCGACCGGATGTACCAGGCCTGGGAGGCCTGTCTGAAGGAGCACGGGGCGCAGGAGAAGTACAAGCGCAAGCCCAACGACCCCTCGGTGCTGGCCTGCAAGGGGAAGGAGCCGCTCAACCCGCCGGAGCTGGACCCGTCGAAGAACCCGGACTACAGCGACGACGTACGCGAGATGGTCAAGTGCATGAAGGGGCACGGCATCAAGGCCCTGGTCTACCAAGGCAATTGGGCCCTGGAGACCGGGGACGAGATGAACCGCCCCCACTACGACGAGTACGAACTCCAGTGCCAGGTGAAGGCGTTCGGTGGAGACAAGTAGACGGTTGGTCATCGGGGTGGTGGCGTCGGCGGTCGTCGTGGCGAGCGCCTTCACCGTGACCGCCTGGCAGAACGACGGCGGGAAGGCGGACACCGCGAAGGGCGACGCCGTCCGGACCGCGACCGCCGTCGTGACCCGCGGCGACCTCTCCAACGCCCAGACGCTGGACGGGACCCTCGGCTACGGCCGGGCGACCACGGTGAAGGGCGGCAAGTCCGGCCTGATCACCTGGCTGCCCGCGACGGGGACCACGGTGAAGCGCGGCGAGCCGCTGTACCGGGTGGACAACGTGCCGGTGCCGGTCTTCTACGGCGGCACACCGCTGTACCGGACGCTGTCGGCCAGGAACACGACCGGCCCCGACGTGCGTACCGTCGCCGACAACCTCAGGGAACTCGGGTACGACATCGGCGTGCAGCCGGCGGTGGGGACGTGGGTGACTCCGCAGGCGGGCACGAGCGGGTCGGGGGCGTCGGACACGGCCTCGGGCACTTCAGGTACGGGTTCCGGTACGGCTTCGGGCGCGCCCGTGTCGAGTGCCCCGCCCTCCGCACCCGTCACCTCCGCCACCCCCGTCCAGGTCAAGCGCGGTGACGGTGTGCTGACCGCGAGTCTCGTCGCCGCCGTCAAGCGGTGGCAGACCGCGGCCGGGATGCCGTCCACCGGCTCGCTGGGGGTCGGCGATCTCACGGTGCTTCCCGGGGCCGTACGGGTCGAAGGGGTCCAGGCGCAGCTCGCCGACCCGGCTGACGGAGCCCTGATGACGGTCACGTCCACCACCAAGTCGGTGACCGTGCCGGTGGATCCGGACGCGGCGGGCTCGATGCGGCGCGGCGACACGGTGACGGTGAGCCTGCCCGACGACTCCACGGCCAAGGGCACCATCGCCTCCATCGGTGCGGCCGTCCGCGTCAGCGACGCGTCGAGCGGGGACGACACCTCCGGGCAGCCCCGGTTGACGGTCGCCGTCTCCCTGCGCGACACCGGGGCGGTGCGCGGGCTCAACTCCGCGCCCGTGCGGGTGAGTTTCACGTCGGAGACCCGCAAGAACGTGCTCACCGTGCCGGTCGGCGCCCTGATGGCGCTGCGCGAGGGCGGTTACGCGGTGCAGTTGCCGGGCGGCCGGCTGGTGGCGGTGAGGACCGGGATGTTCTCCAAGGGCCTGGTGGAGATCAGCGGCACGGGCATCGACGCCGGGACCAAGGTGGTGACGACCTCGTGAGCGCGCCCCCGGTTCTCGCGGTGCGCGGCGCGAGCATGGTGTACCCCGGCGGGGTCACGGCGCTCGACGACGTCTCGCTCGTCGTCGAGCGGGGCGAACTGCTCGGTATCGTCGGCCCGTCGGGGTCCGGCAAGTCGACCCTGCTGAACATCATGGGCACGCTGGACCGGCCGACGAGCGGCACCGTGGAGATCGGCGGCCAGGACGTCGCGCACCTCTCCGACCGCCGGCTCTCGGCGCTGCGGGGCCGCCAACTCGGCTTCGTGTTCCAGCAGTTCCACCTCACCGACGGGCTGACCGCCGCCGAGAACGTCGCGACCGGCCTGCTGTACGCCGGTGTCCCGCGCGGCAGGCGCCGCGCGCTGGCCCTGGAAGCGCTGGACCGGGTGGGGCTCGCCCGCCGGGCCCGGCATCTGCCGCAGCAACTCTCCGGTGGTGAGCGCCAGCGGGTGGCGATCGCCCGCGCGCTCGTCAACCGGCCGGTCCTGGTGCTCGCGGACGAGCCCACGGGCGCGCTGGACACCGCCAACGGCGTGGCCGTACTGGATCTGCTGACCACGCTGAACCACGAGGGGACCACCATCGCGGTCATCACCCACGACCGGGACATCGCGGCCCAGTTGCCCCGGCGGGTGGAGATCCGCGACGGCCGACTGCGCTCCGACACCCGCACCGACGCATACGCCGGCCCGCCCGCCCGTACGGAAAGTTGGTCATGACCACCACCTCCACCAGGTCGGCCGCCCGGGGCGCCGCCAGGCCGGTGCGGCTGGCGCCGCTGGACATCCTCGGCCTCGGGATGCTGGGCGTGCGGACCCGCAAGATGCGCGCCGCCCTGTCCGCGCTCGGCATCTCGATCGGCATCGCCACCCTGATCGTCGTCACCGGGATCCCGGCGTCCAGCCAGAAGGCGCTGATGAGGGAGCTGTCCGCGCTGGGCACCAACATGCTCCAGGCGGTGCCCGCCCACCAGGACCCGCCGGTGCTGCTGCCCCCGGAGTCGGTGGACATGACCCGCCGGATCGGGCCGGTCACGGCGGCCAGCGCGGTCGCCAACACCCATGCCGAGGTGCTGCGCAACGACCGTCAGGGCGAGGCCGACTACACGGGGCTGACCGTTCTGGCGAGCAGGACCGACCTGCTGCGGACGATCAACGCCGAGGTGGGATCGGGCCGGTTCCTCGGCGCGAACACGGAGCGGTTCCCGACGGCCGTGCTCGGTTCGGTCGCCGCCTCCCGGCTCGGCGTCCCGAGGATCACGCCCGGGCAGAGCACCCCGCAGATCTACATCGACCAGCAGTGGTTCACGGTCATCGGGGTCCTGGAGAAGACCCCGCTGTCGCCGGACATCGACCGCTCGGTGCTGGTCGGGTGGGACGCGGCGCGCACGCTGCTGAAGTTCGACGGCCATCCGACCGTGATCTACCTCAAGGCGAAGGAGTCGCGGATCGAGGCGGTACGGGACGTGCTGCCCCGGACCATCAACCCCGAACTGCCCGGTGTGGTGCAGGTCAGCCGCCCGTCCGACGCGCTGGCGGCGAAGCGGGCCACGGAGTCCACGTTCTCCGCGCTGTTCCTGGGGCTCGCCGGAGTCGCTTTGCTGGTCGGCGGTATCGGAGTGGCCAACACCATGGTCATCTCCGTCCTCGAACGCCGCCGGGAGATCGGCCTGCGGCGCGCGCTGGGCGCCAACCGGGGCCAGATACGCGCCCAGTTCCTCACCGAGTCGGTCGTCCTGTCGGCGCTCGGCGGACTGGCCGGAACGGTCCTGGGCACCCTCGCGACGATCGCCTACGCCACCCACCAGCACTGGCCACCGGTAATCCCCCTAACCTCGGTGACCGCCGGCTTCGGCGGCGCGATCCTGATCGGCATGCTGGCCGGCGTCTACCCGTCCATCCGCGCGGCCCGGCTGACACCTACGGAGGCGCTGGCGACGGCGTGATCGTCCAGTGGTTGCTGCGCAGGACGCGGTCGGCGAACGGCATGTCGATCTCGCCAACGTGCCGGAAGCCGAGGGAACAGCAGATGCCGTTGGAGGGCCCGTTGCCGACGGCCGGAAAGGCATGGATCTCCCCCCAACGGCCCTCGTCCCACGCCAGTTCGAGCAGCGCGCGGACGGCACGCTTGCCGAGTCCCCGGCCCTGGAACTCCGGCAGCACCATCCATCCGATCTCGGAAACACCCTCATGCGCCCAGACGGTGACGTGTCCGGCCACCTCGCCGTCGGGGCCGGCCCCTACGACGATCATCTTGCTCAACGCGGTACCGGCGGCCGCCTCCTCGGCGTCTCGCCGCACCTTGTCGGCCATCCCCTCGCGGGGCAACGGCCCCCCGAGCCCACCCATCATCACGGGATCACACCGCATCCGCACATACGCGTCCACGTCCCCCACCACGACATCCCGCAACAGCACGCCGGTCCTCCGCACTTCACCCTCGACGGTTCACGAACCCCGCCACCCGCTCCTCCAACCGCCTTCGGCACTCCGGCCATTCCTCCGCCGTCACGGAGAAGATCGCCGAGTCGCGCAGGCGGTCGTTCTCGCCCGGGGCCCAGGAGCGGGACCAGTTGCGCAGGATGCCCTCGAAGTGGGCGCCGGTGGTCTGGATCGCGGCGCGGGAGCGGGTGTTGCGGGCGTCCGTCTTGAGGTCGACGCGGGAGACGTGCCAGGTCTCGAAGGCGTGGCGGAAGAGGAGGAGTTTGGACTCGGCGTTGATGCCCGTGCCCTGGGCCGAGGCCCCGAGCCAGGTGAAGCCGACCTCGACCGCGTCGAGCCGCTCCTCCGAGCGCCGGCACCGCGGTTCCCAGTACGCCGTCGCGCCCACCGCCCGCCCCGTCGCCACCGACACCTGCGCGTACGGCGCGAGCCGTCCCGTCGCCGCCCGGGCGAGCTGCGCGTCGACGTATCCGCCGACCTCGTCGGCCCTCGGCACCCAGGTGTACGCGTACGTCTCCCGCCGCTCCTCCGCCGCCACCGCCAGATCCGCCGCGTGCCGGTGCCCCAGCGGCTCCAGACGCACCAGCGCCCCCTCCAGCAACGGCCCCCGCAGCACGTAACCCACGCGGCGTCCCCCTTCGACTTCGCACGCAACAGTCAGAACAGGTCCAGGAGTTCGGACAGCCCGGAGATCACACCGCTGCCCCGGAGAGCCGTCGGCTCTCGGGTCAACACCCGGCCCTCATAGCCGAGTTCGACCGCCGCCTCCACCAACTCCGGGTCGTCGTCCACGAACACGCACTCCTCTGGCGGTAACCCCAGCGCCTCGCTCGCGTGCCGGTACATCCGCGGGTCCGGTTTGACACAGCCCAGGACCGCCGAGATCGCGTACGCCTCGAAGTGGTCCGCGATCCCCAACTCGGCGTGCAGGGAAGGCAGTTCCGGCCACGCGTCGGAGACGACCGCCATCCGTACACCCCGGCGAGCCAGCTCCTCCAGGGTGCCGACGACGTCGGGGAAGAGTTCCACCACCGACGCGGCCGGCACCTCCAGGCGCAGGTCGGCGACGAGGCCCGGGGTCGACGGCACGGCCAGGTGGTTCAGCAACACCCGGTGGTACTCGTCCCGTTCGGGGGGCGCGGCCGAACCGGCGAAGTACTCCTCCCCCGCCGCGATCGCCCGCGCGAACCGCTCCGGGGTGACCGTGGGGTCGTACCGGAGGACCGTCTCCTCGAAGTCGGGCCGGGGGTTCCAGCGGCCCCCGACCGGCCGTATCAGCACACCGCCCGAGTCGAAGAGCACCGCCCGCAGTTCGCCGGTCATCCCCAGCCCGCTCCTCAACCCCGCGTGAACTCCGCGAACGCCTCGTGGAAACCCGGGAAAGTCTTCCGTACGCATCCCGGGTCGTCGAACGAAATATCTGCTACCCGCAGTCCGGTCACCGCGAACGACATCACGATGCGGTGATCGCCGTGGGTCTCGATCTCCGTACCGGTGAGGGGAGTTGGCGTCGGGCGGATCTCGATCCAGTCCGGGCCGGTCTCGACCTCCGCGCCCAGGCGCCGCAGGTTCTGCGCGCAGGCCTCCAGGCGGTCGCACTCCTTCACCCGGGTGTTCGCCACGTCCTCGATACGGACCGGGCCGTCGGCGAAGGGGGCGATCGCGGCGAGGGTCGGCATGGTGTCGGAGATGTCGCGCATGTTCACGGTCAGGCCGCGCAGCGTTCCCGTGCCGCGGACCGTCGTGCCGTCCTCGCGGACCGAGACCTCCGCGCCCATCCGGCGCAGGACGTCCACGAAGCCGAGGTCGCCCTGGAGGGCGCCCGAGCCGAGACCCGGGATCGTGACCTCGGCGCCCGGGGTCACCGCCGCCGTCGCGAAGAAGTAGCTCGCCGTGGAGGCGTCCGGCTCGATCGCGTACGTCGTGGCGCGGTAGCCGCCCGGCGGGACGACGTACGTGTCGCCCTCCCTCGTGACCTCCACGCCGAACGCCCGCATCATCGCGATGGTGATCTCGACGTACGGCACCGAGACCAGGTCCGTGACGCGGATCCGCAGCCCGCGGCGGGTCAGCGGGCCGAGGAGCAGCAGCGCGGTGAGGTACTGCGAGGACTGGCCCGCGTCCAGGACGACCTCCCCGCCCTCGACGCCGGCCGCGCGGACGGTGAGCGGGTGGTGGCCCTCCGCCTCCTCGTGCCGCAGGTCCACGCCGAGGTCGCGCAGGGCGCGGGACAGCGGGGCGAGGGGGCGGCGGCGCATCTGCGGGGACGCGTCGAAGCGGTACGTGCCGTGGCCGGCCGCGGCGAGGGTGGGCAGGAAGCGGGCGGTGGTCGCGCCGTCCCGGCAGTAGACGTCGGCCTCCGCCGCCGCGGGGCCCTGCGGGCGGCCGTCCACCTGCCAGGTGTCGGGGGTACGGCCGACGCGGTAGCCGAGCCGCGTCAGTCCCTCGGCGAAGCCCTCCGTGTCGTCCGACCGCAGGGGCCGTACGAGGGTGGTGACGCCGTCGGCCGCGGCGGCCAGGAAGAGGGCGCGCGCGGTGATGGACTTCGAGCCGGGAAGGGAGAGGGACCGCGGGGCGGGGATGTCGACGGGCATGCCCCTCATGATCGCCGGGGCAGCACCTCCGGCGCGAGGGCGTCCACGGGGTGGACCGGGTCACACGGCACCACCAGGGCTCGCACGCCAGTGCGGCGCGCTCACCCGCTCCGGATGCGGCGACGCCTACCGGTCTCGGGGCCGCCAGCGATTCCGGTCGTCCGGCAGCGGCCCCCGCCGGTCCGTCTGCACCCGGATCTCCTGGTACGCGTCCGCCGCCGTCCCGTGGAACGCCTCGTCGTACGCGGCCAGCGCCCCGCGCAGGGCCCCGCCGCCCGTACCCCGGCGCCGGATCCGCCGGGCCAGCGCGACGAACAGGCCCAGCACGACGGCGATCCCGGCGAGGACGAACAGGAGCGGCGGCAACTGACCCATACGGCGACCCTACGCCTCGGATCCGGCCCGGCACCGAGGCCCAACCGCCCCGTTGGCCCCACCCCCACCAACTTCCGGAAATCGGGCCGGAGCCGGGAACCCCGCCCCCTTCCCGGTCGTCCAATCCGCAAGCTGCCGGAGAGTCACCGTGGTGCGGCGTCGGCCTCGCTGCTGGCTGCGATCGCTGACCAACCCTCTCCTCCGTACTGCGGCCGGCAGCAGGCCGTCATCGGCGCGCCCCCCTCCAACAGCGCCGATGGCGGCCCCTCCTTGGTTACCGTGCACTCCCTTGACTGGCGGAAACTTCCCGGTTATTGGTGACTTCTCGGAAGTTTCCTTCAACGGATCACCTCCGGAAGGAGCGCACGTGCCCTCCAGACGTACCGTCCTGGCCGCCACGGCAGGGGTCACCGCCGCACTCGCCGTGGGCGGGACCGCCTACGCGGACGACAAGAAGCTCCGCTCCCTGATCGCCCGTATGACGCTGCCCGAGAAGGTCGGCCAGCTCTTCGTGATGCGGGTCTACGGCCACTCCGCCACCGCCCCCGACCAGGCCGACATCGACCTCAACCTCCAGGAGATCGGCGTCCGTTCGGCCGCCGAGCTGATCGAGCGGTACCGGGTCGGCGGGATCATCTACTTCACCTGGGCGCACAACACCCGCGACCCGCACCAGATCGCGGACCTCTCCAACGGCATCCAGGCGGCCTCGCTGAAACAACCCCGCGGCCTGCCCGTCCTCATCTCCACCGACCAGGAGCACGGGATCGTGTGCCGGGTCGGCGAGCCCGCGACCCTCTTCCCGGGCGCGATGGCCGTCGGCGCGGGCGGTTCGGCACAGGACGCCCGCACGCTCGGCCGGATCGCCGGACAGGAGCTGAAGGCGATCGGCATCCGGCAGAACTACTCCCCCGTCGCCGACGTGAACGTCAACCCGGCCAACCCGGTCATCGGCGTACGCTCCTTCGGCTCCGAGCCTCAAGCGGTCGCCGCCCTCGTCGCCGCCGAAGTCACCGGCTACCAAAGGGCCGTCGCCGCGACCGCCAAGCACTTCCCCGGCCACGGCGACACCGCCGTCGACAGCCACTACGGCTTCCCGGTCATCACGCACAGCCGGGAGCTGTGGGAGCGGCTGGACGCGGTGCCGTTCCGGGCCGCGATCCGCGCGGGCATCGACTCGATCATGACGGCGCACATCCAGTTCCCGGCCCTCGACCCCTCCGGCGACCCGGCCACCCTCTCGCACCCGATCCTCACCGGCATCCTGCGCGGCGAACTCGGCTACGACGGGGTCGTGGTGACCGACTCGCTCGGCATGGCGGGCGTCCGGGAGAAGTACGGCGACGACCGCGTCCCCGTCCTCGCCCTCAAGGCCGGCGTCGACCAGCTCCTCAACCCGCCCTCCCTGGACGTGGCGTGGAACGCGGTCCTGAAGGCCGTACAGGAAGGGGAGTTGACCGAGGCGCGGCTCGACGCGTCGATCCTGCGGATCCTGCGGCTGAAGGCGAGGCTACGGCTGTTCGAGCAGCCGTACGTCAGTCGGGGCGGGGTCACCCGCACGGTCGGCACCCGGGCCCACCTCGCGGCGGCCGACCGGATCGCCGAGCGGACCACGACCCTGCTGGTCAACCGCGACCACACGCTTCCGCTGTCCCCGCGCGAGCACGCCAAGCTACTGGTCGTGGGCGCCGATCCGGCCTCCCCGTCCGGTACGACGGGCCCGCCCACCGGAGTCCTGGCCGCCGCTCTCACCGAGCTGGGCTTCACCGCCACCGCCCTGTCCACGGGTACGGCCCCCTCGGCGGCCGTGATCGCCCGGGCCGTCGCCACGGCGGCGGACGCGGACGCGGTGGTCGTGGGGACGTACAACCTCACGGCCGCGCAGAAGACCCTGGTCGAGCAACTCGTGGCGACCGGGCAGCCGGTGGTGGCGGTGGCGATCCGCAACCCGTACGACGTGGCCCAACTGCCCTCCGTACCGGCATACTTGGCGACCTACTCCTGGACCGACGTCGAACTGCGGGCGGCCGCCCGGGTGATCGCCGGGAAGGTACGGCCGCGCGGGACGCTGCCGGTGCCGGTGCCGAGCGCGGACGACCCGGCCAAGGTGCTGTACCCGGTCGGCCACGGGCTGACGTACTAGCCGTACGCAGGCCACCCGGCGCACCACCCCCGAAAGACGCAAAGCACCCCATACGTCTGGCGTGGCCCCCTGCCGGGGGTCACGCTGGTCGGGGGAAGTCCGGGGGGAATGCGATGCGCGACAAGTCTTCCGTGGGGGTGGTGTCCGGCCTGCTGGCGCTGCTCGTCGCCCTGCTGACGGGGTGCACGGGATCGGCGGCCGGCAGTGACGGCGGTGGCGGCTCCGCCGGCAAGGAGGGCGGGCAGGTCGGCTCGGTGGTCTCGCCGTCGCCGTCCGCGACCCGGACCTCCGGCTTCGGCGCGGTGTTCCTCGCCGTCGACGAGTGCAGCTCCTTCGGGACGACCAGCTTCACCGAGGTGCCGTGCACCAGCGAGCGGGCGGCGGCGCGGGTGGTGGCCCGGCACGACGGCACGGTGACGAGCGGTCCGCCGTGTCCCGCGACCACCGACTTCGTGCTGCACATCAGCGCGCAGAACCAGGTCTCCGACGAGGACGGCGACGGGGCGATCCCGCAGGGGTACGCCTGTATGCGCAACCTGGAGCCGCCGCACCCCGGCGACCCGGGCGGCGGGGGCGGGCCGCGCACCATCGTCGGCGACTGCGTCTACAGCTCGGGCAGCGGGCAGGTCCGCGAGACGGCGTGCGACGGAAAGGGCGCGAAGAAACCGGAGTTCGAGGTGACGAAGGCGGTCGACCGGCGCGCCCAGTGCCCGCTGTCGACGGCCCTGTACGTCCAGCTCGGCGGAACGGACCCGGTGGGGTGCGCCCGGCCGCTGTGAACGACCGGGCGCGGTGAGCGAGTTACGGACGCAGCGTGGGCTCGCGCTCCACGTCGCGCACGTCCAGCTTCCTGTCGTACGTGGCGAGCGGCTTCGCCTCGGCGACGGCCGTGGCGGAGACCCCCGCCCAGGCGAGGATCCGTGCCGTGGCGAACGCCTTCTGGTCGGCGACCAGACCGGCGACGTTCGCCCCGTGGTTCATGCCGGGGGCCGTGAGGACGTACGCGTCCTTCGCGCCCTTGTCGACCCGGAACCGCTCCGAGCCCCACGGGTCGTTCTGACCGTAGACGTAGAGCATGTGCCGGGCGTTGTGCCGGATCCAGTTGTCGACGTCGCGCATCGCGTACGGCTGGAACTTCGTCGGGATCTCGCGCGGCACGAAGTTGCGCGGCGGCTGGTAGCCGTAGCGGATGTACTTCTTCTCGATGTGCGGGAAGTGGATGTCCGGCGCGCCGAGTTGGGTGGCCGCCTGGTAGAAGTACGGCGTGTACGGCTCGAGTCCCTGGTCCGTGTAGAACGAGAAGCCGGAGATCGTGTCGACCGAGTTCCAGATCTGGTCGTCGGTCGCGGTCTTCGCGTTCGGCGGGATCAGCTCGTCGTCACCGCAGTTGGCCAGCAGGTTGTACTGCCAGAAGCCCCAGACGTAGTCCAGTACGACGGCCTCGTACGCCTTGTCCAGGCTGCCCACGGTGTCGAACGTGAAGCCCTCGGCGGCCGCGTACTGCGCGTACTTCTTCTCCAGCGGCTCCCGGCGCACCAGCGCCTCGCGCTGTACGGCGTTCAGCCGGTCGCGGCACTCCTTGGTGCCGACGCCCGCGAAGAAGCGGTCGTAGGCCGAGTCCTCGTCGTTCACCACGTCGTTGGGGGCGACGTAGGCGACGACGCCGTCCATGTCGTGCGGGTAGAAGCGCTCGTAGTAGGTGGCGGTCATACCGCCCTTCGAACCACCCGTGGCGATCCAGTTCTCGGAGTAGATCTTCTTCAGCGCCTTGAAGATCCGGTGCTGGTCACTGGCCGCCTGCCAGATGTCCAGCTTGCTCCAGTCGGCCGGCTCGGGCCGGGACGGCGTGAAGTAGCGGTACTCCATGGAGACCTGGTTGCCGTCCACGATCTGGGTGGGTTCACGGCGGCTCGGTGTCGTGGAGACGTTGTAGCCGCCGGTGTAGAAGACCGTCGGCCGGGCGACGTCCTTGTGCAGCACGGTGATCCGCTGCTGGAACGTGCCCTTGGACGGGTGCCGGTGGTCGACCGGCTGGGTGTAGTTGAGCACGAAGAAGCGGTAACCGGTGTACGGCTTCTCCTCGATCAGGCTCATCCCCGGTATGGAGAGCAGCCGTTCCTTGATGTCCGTGGTGCCGGTGGCCCCCGGCTCGGCGGCGGTGGCCGCGCCAGCCGTACTGACCGTGCCTATGAGCACCGCCAGTGCGAGAAGCCATCTGAGCGCCCTGCGCATGCACCCTCCCCTGTGAGTACAGATGTGCGCCGGAAGCTAGCGGAGCAACTCGCCCGAGCACCAGGGGAAGTGGGGAAAACCCTAGGAGAAACCTGTGAAATCAGCAGAGGGTGTAGCCGTCGGAGTCGTAACCGGCGCGGCCCACACGGCCCTTGACCCACACGCAGCGCTGGCCCGCGTGGACGGTCACCGGGCCCGCGCGGTACTTGAAGGTGCCCGAGTCCTCGACCGGGCGCAGGCCGTACGCCGTCAGGGTCACCGACATGTGCTGCGGGGTGCCGGGGTTCTTGGGGAGGGTCACGGCGCAGAGGTAGCCGCGCCGCTTGTAGACCTCGACGCTGCCGGTGGCGAAGGGGTACGTCCGGATCTTGCGCCCCGCGCAGTTCGTGGCCGCCTGCGCCTGCCCCGGCGAGGCGACCGCGAGCAGTCCCGACACGGTGAGCAGGGCGAGCCCCGCCGCGAGCCGTCGTATCGCCGCACTCTTCACCGTCGCCGTCCCTCCCACAGCCTTCGGGCGTACAGATGTACGGACGCACGAGGTGTGTCGGACGGTTGCACGACCGTCAGCGAGACGCCTCGACCGGTTCCCCTACGAAGGTCCGCCACAGCTCGGCGTAACGCCCGCCCCGCGCGAGGAGTTCGTCGTGGGTGCCGTCCTCGGCGACCCGGCCGTGGGCCATCAGGACGACCCGGTCGGCGCGGGCCGCGGTGGTGAGCCGGTGCGCGACGACCAGTGTCGTACGGCGGCCCGCGAGGCGGTCGGTGGCCTGGTTGACCTGGGCCTCCGTGGCCAGGTCGAGCGCGGCCGTGGCCTCGTCGAGCAGCAGGATGTCGGGGTCGACCAGCTCGGCGCGGGCCAGGGCGATCAGCTGGCGCTGGCCCGCCGAGAGGTTGCGGCCGCGCTCGGCGACCTCGTGGAGGTAGCCGCCGTCGAGCGTGGCGATCATCTCGTGGGCGCCGACCGCGCGGGCCGCCGCCTCGACCTCGGCGTCGGTGGCGTCGGGACGGCCGTAGGCGATGGCGTCCCGGACGGTGCCCTGGAAGAGGTACGCCTCCTGCGGGACGACGCCGAGGCGGTGCCGGTACGAGGTGAGGTCCAGCGCCCTGAGGTCGGTGCCGTCGACGGTGACCCGGCCGCTCGTCGGGTCGTAGAAGCGGGCCACCAGTTTGACGAGGGTGGACTTGCCGGCGCCGGTCTCGCCGACGAAGGCGACGGTCTGGCCGGCCGGGATGCGCAAGTCGACGCTGCTGAGGGCCTCTTCGTCATCGCCGTACGCGAAGTGCACGTCCTCGAAGGCGACTTCGCCGCGCAGGGACAGGACTTCGAGCGGTTCGTCGGCCGTCTTCGTGGACGTCGGCTCCTGGAGCAGCTCCTGGATGCGGCCCAGCGACACGGTCGCCTGCTGGTAGCCGTCGAAGACCTGGGAGAGCTGCTGGACGGGGGCGAAGAACAGGTCGATGTAGAGCAGGTAGGCGACCAGGGCGCCGGTGGTGAGGGTCGCGGCCTCGATACGGCCCGCGCCCGAGATCAGGACGGCGGCCGCGGCCACCGACGACAGCAGCTGCACGAACGGGAAGTAGATCGAGATCAGCCACTGACCCCGGACGCGGGCCTTGCGGTAGCTGTCGCTGCGCTCGGCGAAACGCGCGCCGCCGTCGGCCTCGCGCCGGAACGCCTGCACGATCCTGAGCCCGGACACCGACTCCTGGAGGTCCGCGTTGACCAACGACACGCGCTCGCGGGCGAGTTCGTACGCCTTCACGCTCGCCCGGCGGAAGAAGAAGGTGGCGACGACCAGCGGGGGCAGGGTCGCGAAGACCACGAGGGCCAGCTGGAGGTCGATCACCAGCAGGGCGACCATGATGCCGAAGAAGGTGACGACCGAGACGAACGCGGTGACCAGGCCGGTCTGCAGGAAGGTCGAGAGGGCGTCCACGTCGGTGGTCATGCGGGTCATGATCCGGCCGGTCAACTCCCGCTCGTAGTAGTCGAGTCCGAGCCGCTGGAGCTGGGAGAAGATCTTCAGCCGGAGGCTGTAGAGGACCCGCTCGCCGGTGCGTCCGGTCATCCGGGTCTCGCCGATCTGCGCGGCCCACTGCACGAGGACGCTGAGCAGGGCGAGCAGCGAGGCGGCCCAGACCGCGCCGAGCGCGGCGCGGGTGACGCCCTCGTCGATGCCGTGCCGGATCATCACCGGCAGCAGCAGGCCCATACCGGCGTCCACGGCGACCAGGCCGAGGCTGATCGACAGCGGCACTCCGAAGCCGCGCAGCAGCCGTCGTAGGCCGTACGACTCCTCGGGGGTGACCGCGCGTGCCTCGTCGATGTCCGGGGTGTCGGTCGCCGGGGGCAACGCCTCGACCTCGGCGAGGAGTTCGGGGGTGGCCGGGGTGCCGGAGAGCGCGGTGTCCTTGGGCTCGCGGTCGCCGGTCCACAGGTGGGGTGTCACCCCGCGCTCGGCGTCGAACTCGGCGTCCAGCTCGTCGCGTACGGAGGTGTCCTCCTGGGGGCAGACGGGCTGGGCGTGGCCGGGCGAGACGGCGCCGAGACCGTCCGGGTCGGTGAGCAGGCGGCGGTAGAGGGGCGAGCGCTCCTGGAGCTCCTCGTGGGTGCCGAGGTCGGCGAGGCGGCCGCCGTCGAGGACGGCGATGCGGTCGGCGAGGTTCAGGGTGGAGCGGCGGTGGGCGATGAGGAGGGTGGTGCGGCCCTCCATGACCTGCTTCAGCGCCTCGTGGATCTCGTGCTCGACCTGGGCGTCGACAGCCGAGGTGGCGTCGTCGAGGACGAGCAGGCGCGGGTCGGTGAGGATCGCGCGGGCGAGAGCGACGCGCTGGCGCTGGCCGCCGGAGAGGGTGAGGCCGTGCTCGCCGACCGTGGTGTCGTAGCCCTCGGGCAGCTCGGCGATGAAACGGTCCGCCTGGGCGGCGCGGGCGGCCGCCTCGATCTGCTCCCGGGTCGCCTCGGGACGGCCGTAGGCGATGTTGTTGCGGACCGTGTCCGAGAAGAGGAAGGAGTCCTCGGGGACCAGGCCGATCGCGGCCCGGAGCGAGTCGAGGGTGAGCTCGCGGACGTCGTGGCCGCCGATGAGGACGGCGCCATGGGTGACGTCGTAGAAGCGCGGCAGCAGGAGCGAGACCGTGGACTTGCCCGAGCCGGAGGAGCCGACGACCGCGAGGGTCTCGCCCGGGCGGATCTCGAAGCTCAGCCCTTCTAGGACGGGCCGCTGGTCGTCGTAGCCGAAGGAGACGTCGTCGAACTCGACGGTGGCGGGGGCGTCGGCGGGGAGTTCCTTGGTGCCTTGGGTGAGTGACGGCTCGGTGTCGATCAGTTCCAGGACGCGTTCGGTGCCCGCGCGGGCCTGCTGGCCGACCGTGAGGACCATGGCGAGCATCCGGACCGGGCCGACGAGCTGGGCGAGGTAGGTGGAGAAGGCGACGAAGGTGCCGAGCGTGATGTGACCGCGGACCGCGAGCCAGCCGCCGAGGGCGAGCATCGCGACCTGGCCGAGGGCGGGGACGGCCTGGAGGGCGGGGGTGTACTTCGCGTTGAAGCGGATCGTGCGCAGGCGTCCGGCGAAGAGCCTGCGGCCGACCTCCCTGAGCTTTCCGGTCTCCTGGTCCTCCTGCCCGAAGCCCTTGACCACGCGGACGCCGCTGACGGCGCCGTCGACCACGCCCGCGACGGCGGCGGCCTGGGCCTGGGCGTACCAGGTGGCGGGGTGCAGCTTGGAGCGGGAGCGCTTGGCGATCCACCACAGGGCGGGGGCGACGGCCAGGGCGACCAGGGTGAGCGGGATCGACAGCCAGGCCATCACGACCAGGGAGATCAGGAACAGGGC
Source organism: Streptomyces sp. NPDC047072 (assembly GCF_040643855.1). Lineage (NCBI taxonomy): Bacteria > Bacillati > Actinomycetota > Actinomycetes > Kitasatosporales > Streptomycetaceae > Streptomyces > Streptomyces sp. NPDC047072. Next base: position 71,276 of record NZ_JBEYVC010000031.1, read on the forward strand.
GAAGTTGCCGATGGTCATCGGCAGCATGAAGAGCAGGCCCTGGATCAGCTGGAGGTCGCTGGTGGCCCGTCCCACGACCTGCCCCGTGGACAGCTCGTCCTGGCGGCGGCCGTCGAGGCGGGTGATCGTGCCGAACATCTCCGTGCGCAGGTCGTGCTGGACGTCGAGGGCGAGGCGGCCGCCGTAGTACCGGCGGACGTAGGTGAGGACGTAGACGAGGAGGGCGGCGACGATCAGGGCGCCGGCCCAGGGGGCCATGTCGCGGCTGCGGTCGCCGATGACGTCGTCGATGATCACCTTGGTGATCAGGGGGACGACCGCCATCACGGCCATACCGCCGAGCGAGGAGCCGAGGGCGAGGAGGACGTCCTTGGGGTACCGCCAGGCGTACCCGGCCAGTCGTCGTGCCCATCCCCGTTGCGGATCCACGCGGTGCCCTCCGGTTGTCCAGCTGTCCGATCTACCGGAAGACACCAACGCGGAAAGAAGGGGATTTCATCCCTCCGCAACAAACCTCTGCGACAAGAGAGGTCAGACGCGGACCCGCAGGTAGTAGAACCGCGTCGTCTGTGCCGCGTTCTGGTTGTCGTCGCTGACCAGCAATACCTTCAGGCGGCCCTTGTTCGCGCCCGTGATCACCATGCCCTCAATGTTGTCGAGGAGTGGGTTCGGCTGGGGCTGCTTCGCTGTCGCGCCCAGGGTCGGGCAGCTCGCTATGTCCGTCAGCAACGTCTTCTTGATCAGGTGTACGTCCGCCTGGCCCGTCAGGTTCTCGATGTCGGCCGTGTTCGTGGCGTGGCGGGGGTCGGCCAGGTAGAGGCGGACCGTGTTGCCGACGCCGGAGGTGAAGCCGCGTTCCAGGACGAGGAGGCGGCCGTCGGGGAGGGCCTGGACCTCGGGGACGCCGAGGAAGGTGGCGTCGGTGCGGTAGGCGTACTGGGCGGAGAGCTTGAAGTGGTTGTTCTTGGTCCGGGTCCAGGTCTGGAAGCGGACGATGCCGGCCGTGTCGCCGGAGATCGCGTACTCCATGGAGGCGAGCAGGGTGCGGCCGCCGTTCAGGAGGGTGAGGCCCTCGAAGGTCTGGTTCGTCGTCGCACGGCCCGCCGGGGCGACCTGGAGCGAGGCCGGAACGGGAAGGCGGTCGAGGATCTTCCCGTCCACGCTGTACCGGCGGATCGACGGCTCCGTCTCGGACGTGATCAGCCGCGTGCCGTCCCGGTCGATCGCCAGGCCCTCGGAGTCCAGCGCGGCGCCGTTCTCGTCGGCGAGCGGGACGACCTTCTTCGGCGCGAGCGTCCTCGCGTCCAGGTCGAAGAGGGCGGAGCGGTCGGAGAGGGCGGCGAGCGAGCCGTCCCTGTCCACGGCGAGCGCGGAGAGGTTCCCGACGAAGGTGCCGTCGTACGTCGTCTTGTCGAGCGCGTCGGAGAAGCGGTCGAGGGAGACGGACGGCGAGCAGGCGTGGCTCACCGGGGCCGGGGCCGAGGCGGCGGCGGGTCCTGCCACGGTGAGGCAGGTCGCCGCCGCCAGGGCCGCGGTGCTGGTCGCGAGTACGGTTCTCAGCTGCATGGACGTCACCGTAGGGCGGGTCGGTGACATGCGGGAGTCCGGGAGGCGTCAGCTTGCCGCGAGGTCCCTGTGGATGACCTTGGCGACGCCCTGGATCGTGGTGATGCCGTAGTTCATGGTGCTGTTGCCGTGGGTGAGGACCGTGATCATGTAGTCGTGGCCGCCGCCGGTGAAGGTGCCGACGCTGTGCACCCGCCAGCCGTGGGTCGAGCGCTGGAGCCAGCCGTTCTTGACGTGCCAGGAGACCCCGGACGGACGGCCGTACGGTGTGCCCCAGCGCTGCGACGAGACGACCTGCCCCATCAGCTTCAGGGTGTAGGCGCGGGAGTTGTCGCTGAGGACGGTGTTCTTCGCGGTGACCAGCTTGAGCAGCTTCTGCTCGTCGGTAACGGTGATCTGGGTCAGACCCCAGTAGTTGTTCGCCCCCGGCCTGGTCTGGGTCATGCCGGCCGCGGCGAGGAAGCCCTTGATCTTCGTCATGCCCAGCTGCCGCCAGAGCGCGCTGGTCGCGTCGTTGTCCGACTTGGTGATCATGGCCTTGGTGAGGGTGACCTCGCGGTCGGTCAGATACCGGTTGTGCTTCTTCGCGTCCCACAGCAGCGTGGCGAGAACGGTCACCTTGACGACGCTCGCCGAGTCGTAGGCCGTGGACGGGCGGAGCGTGCAGGTGGTCTTCGTCGTACGGTCGTAGAGGCCGACGGCGACGGTGCCGGAGCGGCCCGAGAGGGCGGACGTGATGTCCCGCTTGAGCTTGTCGGCCAGGCCCGCCTTGGCGGACGTACAGCTGACGGTCGGTGTGCTCGCCGCGACGGCCGGTGTGGCGGTGGCGACGCAGGCGGCCAGCGCACCGGCCGCGATCCATTTCGTGTGCCTGAATATCCCCCGTGTCATGCCCTGTTGACTCCCGGACCGGGGGGAATGGTTGTACGCATGGGGAATGGTTGTGCGAGTCGTTACCCAGCCCTAGGCGTTTTCACAGGAAGACGCCAGGTACACCACAGCCCTCGCCCAAACGCCCTTCGCACGATGGCGGGGTGACATCTGCCACCGATCCCACCCCCCACACCCAGACCGTCTCCCCCGACTGGGCACCGCCGGCCCCACCCGCCGCGCCACCGGACAGGGCCCCGCGCTGGTCGCTGCCCGCGCTGCTCGCGATCCTCGTCCTGGCCGGCGTCCTGTACGGCTGGAACCTGTCCGGGAACAGCCTGAACAGCTTCTACAGCGCGGCGATCTACAGCGGGACGCAGAGCTGGAAGGCGTGGTTCTTCGGCTCGCTGGACGCGGGGAACTTCCTCACCGTCGACAAGCCGCCGTTCGCTCTGATGATCATGGGGCTGTCCTGCCGGGTCTTCGGCTTCGGCACCTGGCAGATGATGGCGCCCGAGATCGCGGCCGCCCTCGGCACGATCTGGATCCTGCACTCGTCCGTCAAGCGGTACTTCGGACACGTGGCGGCCACCATCGCCGCGCTCGTCCTCGCGCTCACCCCGATCACCGTCGCGATCAACCGCGACAACAACCCCGACACCATCCTCGTCCTGCTGATGGTCGGCGGCGCGGCCCTCGCGCTGCGCGCGGTGCGCACCGACCGGCTGCTCCCGCTGATCGGCTCCGCGGTCCTGTTCGGCCTCGCCTTCAACACCAAGATGCTCCAGGGCTACATCGCCCTGCCGGCCGTCTTCGCGGTGTACGTGTTCGCCTCGAAGCTCGGCTGGAAGAAGAAGGTCGTCAACCTGGCCCTGGCCGCGGTGGCGCTCGCCGTCTCCAGCTTCTGGTGGGCGACGGCGGTCTCGCTCGTCCCGGCCGACGACCGCCCGTACATCGGCGGCTCGACCGACGGCTCCGCCTGGAACCTGATCATGGGCTACAACGGCCTGGGCCGGGTCTTCGGCGGCGAGGGCAACGGCGGGGGCGGTGGTGGCGGGGGCGGCACCTTCGCCGGCACCGCGGGCCTCGGCCGGATGTTCAACGACATCCTCGGCGGCCAGATCTCCTGGCTGATCCCCTTCGCCTTCCTGGCGCTCGTCGCGGGCCTGGTGCTGTGCGGACGGGCCCCGCGCACCGACCCGACGCGGGCCGCGCTCGTCCTGTGGGGCGGCTGGCTGCTGCTGCACTACCTGACCTTCGCCATGGCCGAGGGCACGATGCACCCGTACTACACGACCGCGCTCGCCCCCGGCATCGCGGCGCTGACCGGCGCGGGCGGTGTCATGCTCTGGCGTGCCTTCCGCGGCGGTGACGCCCGCTGGTCCTGGGTCCTGCCGGCCGGTCTCGCGGTCACCGGCCTCTGGGCGATCGTCCTGCTGCGCCGGGCCACCGGCTGGAACACCTGGCTGTGGCCGGTCGTCGGGGTCCTGACGGTCCTCGCGATCGTGGGTCTGTTCGTCTTCCGTACGGCGACCTCGGGGACGAAGGTCCGGCTGCTGGGCGCGTCCGTGGTCGCCGCGATCGTGGCGGCGCTCGCCGGTCCGACGGCATACGCGGCCTCGCCGGCCTTCGGCTCCTCCAGCGGCATGATGGGCGGCACCAACCCGACGGCGGGTCCGTCGACGGGCGGCGGCATGGGCGGTCCCGGCGGCGGTGGCGGCCGGGGCGGCTTCGGCGGCAACGGTGGTCCCGGCGGCGGCGAGATGCCGGGCGGCACGCAGCAGGGCGGCGGCCAGGCGAGCGGCGAGTTCCCGGGCGGCGGCACGGCGGGCGGCAACGGGAACGGGAACGGCCAGATGCAGCCCGGCGGCGGCACCGGTGAACTCCCCCAGGGCGGCGGCCAACAGGGCGGCACGAACGGCTTCCCCGGCGGCGGCGAGATGCCGGGCAGCGGTGAGATGCCGGGCAGCCAGAACGGCGAGACCGGCACGGCTCCCGGCGGCACCGGCACGACGAACGGCGGCCCCGGCGGCGGTGGCGGCATGGGCGGTGGCGGCGGCATGGGCGGTGGCGGCGGCATGGGCGGCAACGTCGACAGCGCGCTGATCTCCTACCTGGAGAAGCACCAGGACGGCGCCAAGTGGCTGCTCGCGGTGTCCAACTCGCAGAGCGCGGGCCAGCTGATCCTCAGCACCCACAAGCCGGTCATCTCCATGTGGGGCTTCACCGGCACCGACCAGGCGATGACCCTCGCCAAGCTCAAGGAGCTGGTGAAGAAGGGCGAGTTGCACTACATCCAGCTCGGCGGCGGAGGCATGGGCGGCAACAGCAGCCTGAGCCAGGAGATCACCAGCTGGGTGCAGAAGAACGGCACGGCGGTGAAGGAGAGCGACTACAGCACGAGCAAGAGCAGCAGCTCGACCTCCAGCTCCACCTCCACCAGCACCTCGACGGTCTACCGCCTGGACCCGAAGGACGTCGACTGACCCACACCCGCACCACGACGGCTCCCGACCACACGGTCGGGAGCCGTTTTTAACGTCCCGTTCATTGCCATGACCTCATGTCCATGTCACTCTCCCTCTTGCCGCCTCCATTCAACCCGCGTAGATGGGACAACCTTTATGCTGGCGACACGAATACGGCGCTGGAAGTCGGTGGCTCTGGTCACCGTCGCCGTCCTGACCGGCCTCAGCGCCCCCGCGCTCACCGCGACCCCGGCCGCCGCCACGACGACCGCGTACGACTCGACGTACTACAAGAACGCGATCGGCAAGACGGGTACGAGCCTGAAGTCCTCGCTGCACACGATCATCAGCAGCCAGTCGAAGATCTCGTACTCCGCGGTCTGGGACGCGCTCAAGGTCACCGACCAGGACCCGAACAACACCAGCAACGTGCTGCTGTTGTACAGCGGTGTCTCCCGCAGCAAGTCCCTCAACGGCGGTGACGTCGGCGACTGGAACCGCGAGCACACCTGGGCCAAGTCGCACGGCGACTTCGGCGAGGTCACCGGCCCCGGCACCGACCTGCACCACCTGCGCGCCTGTGACGTCCAGGTCAACAGCACCCGCGGCAACCTGGACTTCGACAACGGCGGCAGCGCCGTCACCAACGGCGGCGGCTCCACCGTCGACTCCGACTCCTTCGCGCCGCGCGCGGCCGACCGGGGCGACGTGGCCCGCATGATCCTGTACATGGCCGTGCGCTACGAGGGTGACGACGGCTTCGCCAACCTGGAGCCCAACGAGAAGGTCGGCAACGGCTCCAACCCCTACATGGGCAAGCTCTCCGTCCTGAAGGCCTGGAACGAGGCGGACCCGCCGAGCGCCTTCGAGGAGCGCCGCAACCAGGTCATCTACGACACCTACCAGCACAACCGCAACCCGTTCATCGACCACCCGGAGTGGGTCGAGGACATCTGGTAGGAGCCGCGCGCAAGGTCAGCCGCGCGAAAGGTCCTACAGGTGCGTGGGTGCGAACATCCGCAGCACCGCCGGGAGGACGACCACCGAGGGGCCCGGTGCGGCCAGGGCCTTCGCGAGGTCGTCCGCCAGGGTCCCCGGGGTCGTACGGACCCCGGGGACGCCGAAGGACTCGGCCAGTGCCACGTAGTCGGGGCGGGACAGCTCCGTCGCCGTGGCCTGGCCGAAGGCGTCCGTCATGTACTCGCGCAGGATGCCGTAGCCGCCGTCGTCGACGATCAGCCAGGTGACGTTCAGGTCGTACTGGCGGGCCGTCGCCAACTCGGCGATGGAGTAGAGCGCTCCGCCGTCTCCCGAGACCGCGAGGACCGGGTGCGAGGGGTCGGCCACCGCCGCGCCCAGCGCCGCCGGGAAGCCGTAGCCGAGGCCGCCGGCGCCCTGCGCGGAGTGCAGCAGGTTGGGGCCCTTGGCGTCGAAGGCCGACCAGGCCCAGTACGCAAGGATCGTCATGTCCCAGAAGGACGGGGCCCCAAAGGGCAGGGCCCGTCGGATCGACGCCAACAGCTCCTGCTCCAGGGTGAGTTCCTGGGCGGCGATGCGGTCCGCGACGCGCGCCAGGACCTCGCGGACGCGGTCCGGAGCCGAGAAGTCCTCCCGTTTCGACACCGTCTCCAGCAGCGCCTGCAACGCCAGCCGCGCGTCCGCGTGAATCCCCAACGCCGGGTGGTTGGACTCCAGTTTGCCGAGGTCGGCCTCGATCTGGATGACCCGCCCGCGCGGTTTGAACGTGTGGTAGTTGGACGACAGTTCGCCCAACCCCGAGCCCACGACGAGGAGTACGTCCGCGTCCTCCAGGAAGTCCGTGGTGTGCCGGTCCTCGATCCAGGACTGCAACGACAGCGGGTGCGTCCAGGGGAAGGCGCCCTTGCCGCCGGGGGTCGTGACCACCGGCGCCTGCAATGCCTCGGCCAGCTGCCGCAGTTTGCCGGACGCGTCCGACCGTACGACTCCCCCGCCCGCGATGATCGCCGGGCGCTCGGCGCGGGAGAGCAAGTCGGCGGCCACCGCGGTGAGTTCGGGGCGCGGGGGCAGTTCCTCGGGGAAGGCGTCGCCGCCCGTCACCACCGGGATCAGGGTCTCCGCGAGCAAGACGTCCTGCGGGATCTCCACCCACACCGGCCCGTGCGGGGCGGTCAGCGCCGACTTCCAGGCCGCCTCGATCGCGGAGGGGATCTGGGACTGGGTGCGGACCGTGTGAACCGACTTCACGACACCCCGGAACGAGGCCGACTGGTCCGGGAGTTCATGGAGATAGCCGTGCCGGCCGCCGCCGAGACCGGCGGTCGGGATCTGGCTGCTGATCGCCAGGACGGGGGCCGACGCGGCGGCCGCCTCCTGGAGGGCGGCCAGCGAGGTCAGCGCGCCCGGGCCCGTCGACAGCAGCAGCGGGGCCGCCTCGCCGGTGATCCGCCCGTACGCGTCCGCCGCGAAGCCCGCGTTGTTCTCCACGCGCAGGCCGATGTAACGGAGGTCGGAACGCCGTAGCGCGTCGAACATCCCCAGCGCGTGCTGACCGGGCAGCCCGAAGACGGTCGTCGCGCCGAGTGCGGCGAGCGTCTCCACGACCAGGTCTCCGCCGTTGCGGCCCGGAGGCGGGTTCAAGGCCGCCGAGATCTGCGCCTCGGTCGGACGGAGCACCAGGTCGTGGTCGTGAGTCACTGCGCGCGGGCCTCTGCAATCTGGCGGGACATGATCGTGGTCAGTTCGTAGGCGGTGTGGGAGGCCGCCACCGAGGTGATCTCCGCGTGGTCGTACGCGGGGGCCACCTCGACGACGTCCGCCGACACCAGGTTGCACGATGCCAGACCGCGCAGGATCTCCAGCAGCTCGCGGGAGGTCATGCCGCCCGCCTCGGGGGTGCCGGTGCCGGGGGCGTGCGCCGGGTCCAGGCAGTCGATGTCGATGGAGATGTAGAGCGGGCGGTCGCCGATCCGCTGCCGGAGCTGGTCGGCGACCTCGTCGACCCCGCGCCGCATGACGTCCGCCGAGGTCACGATGCCGAAGCCCAGCTTGGCGTCGTCGTCCAGGTCCTGCTTGCCGTAGAGCGGGCCGCGGGTGCCGACGTGGGAGAGCGCGGAGGTGTCGAGGATGCCCTCCTCGACCGCACGCCGGAAGGGCGTCCCGTGCGTGTACTCGGCGCCGAAGTACGTGTCCCAGGTGTCGAGGTGCGCGTCGAAGTGGAGCAGCGCCACCGGGCCGTGCTTCTTGGCGACCGACCTGAGCAGCGGGAGCGCGATGGTGTGGTCGCCGCCCAGGGTCATCAGACGCGCCCCCGTCCCCAGCAGGTCGTCCGCCGCCGCCTCGACCGTCTCGACGGCCTCGTTGATGTTGAACGGGTTCACGGCGATGTCGCCCCCGTCCGCCACCTGCGCCAGCGCGAACGGGGACGCGTCCTGCGCCGGGTTGTACGGCCTGAGCAGCCGGGACGCCTCGCGGATCGCGTTGCCGCCGAAGCGGGCGCCCGGCCGGTAGGAGACCCCCGAGTCGAACGGCACCCCGACCACGGCGACGTCGGCCCGGCCGACCTCGTCGAGGCGCGGCAGCCGGGCGAAGGTCGCGGGACCGGCGTAGCGCGGGATGCGGGAGGAGTCGACGGGGCCGCGGGGGGTCTCGGGGGAGCTCATGGTCGTATGCCTTCCTTGTGTCTCTAAGTTCGGTCTACCGGGGTGCCGGAACCGGCTCGGGGACCTCGCGCCCGGCGAGTCGTTCCCGCCAGGCCGCGAGTACCGCGGTGTCGGTCGCCGGGGTCGCCAGGGATACGGCGACGTAGACGACCAGGGAGGCCAACAGGCCGTAGTACACGGGCTCGTTGGCGAGGATGCCGTAACCCGCCATCAGGCCGATCACGGCGAGCCCGCCGACGACGACGGAGGCGAGCGCGCCCTGGGCGGTGCCGCGCTTCCAGAGCAGTCCGCCGAGGATGGGGACGAGGAGGCCGCCGACCAGGAGGTTGTAGGCGACCGTCAGCGCCTCGACGACGTTGTTGAGGGCGATGGCCGTGGCGATGACGGCGATGCCCATGACGAGGATGAAGACGCGGTTGCCCTGCACCTCGTCGCGCTCCCCTTCGCTGGAAGTCCCCCGCAGCCGCGACCAGATGTCGTTGTTGGCGACGGTCGCGCAGGCGATCAGCGCGCCCGAGGACGTCGACATCACGGCGGCGAGCGCGGCGGCCAGCACCAAGCCCCTTACGCCGACCGGGAGTTCGTCCTTGACGATGGTCGCGAAGGCGTCGTCCGCGTTGGCGAGGTTGGGGTAGAGGACCTTGGCGGCGGTGCCGATGACGGCGCCGGCGAGGGCGTAGACGAGGCAGTAGGTGCCGGCGACCGTGCCGCCCCACTTGGCGGTGGTGTCGCTGCGGGCGGTGAAGACGCGCTGCCAGATGTCCTGACCGATGAGCATGCCGAAGGTGTAGATCAGGACGTAGGTGAAGATCGTCTCGCCGCCGATGCCCAGCGGGTCGAAGTACTCGGTCGGCAGCTTCGCCTTCATCTCGCTGAAGCCGCCCGCCTTGACGACGGCGATGGGCAGCAGGAGCAGCAGGACGCCGATGGTCTTCACCACGAACTGCACCATGTCGGTGAGGGTGATGGACCACATGCCGCCGAGGGTGGAGTAGGCGACGACGATCGAGCCGCCGAGGACGATCGCGACGGTCCGGTTCATGTCGAAGAGGACGTCGAAGATCGTGGCGTAGGCGATGGTCGAGGTGACCGCGAGCATGAGGGTGTACGCCCACATGACCACGCCGGAGATGACCCCGGCCCGGCCGCCGTAGCGGAGGTCCAGCATCTCGGAGACGGTGTAGACCTTGAGGCGGGCGATGCGGGCGGAGAAGAAGACGGAGAGGGCGAGCAGTCCGAGGCCGATGGTGAAGACCATCCAGGCGCCGGAGAGGCCGTACTGGTAGCCGAGGCCGACCCCGCCGATGGTGGACGCGCCGCCGAGGACGATCGCGGCCATGGTGCCGGAGTACATGGCGGGTCCGAGACGGCGGCCCGCGACGAGGAACTCGCTCTTGGAGCGGGCGCGGCGCATGCCCCACCACCCCATGGCCAGCATGCCGGCCAGGTAGACGACGATGACTGTGTAGTCGACGGCCATGGGGCCCTCCTTCTGCCGGTCTGGTTCGACAGTAGGTGGCCGGAAAGCGGCTGCGAAGTGTACGTTTCATCCATTCGAACGGCTCTGCATGGAGGGAACGCACACCATGCCGGATCCCGCTGTTCCTCCCACTCCACCGGTGTCCCTGGCGGCACTCCTGGCCCGTGAGGACCTGGCCCTGCGGCAGATCGCGGGACCGTCCGATCCGGACATCGTCATCCACTGGGCCCACACCTCGGAGATGGCGGACCCGTACCCGTATCTGCTGGGCGGCGAGCTGCTGCTGACGGCGGGGGTGCACATCCCGGAGGCGGCGGGCTCGGGCACGTACTTCGACGACTACGTGTCGCGGATCGTCGCGGCGGGCGGCGCGGCCCTCGGCTTCGGCGTGGCGCCGGTGCACGACACGGTGCCGCGCGCGCTGGTCGCGGCCTGCGACGCCTACGAGCTGCCGCTGATCGAGGTCCCGCCCGAGACCACCTTCTCGGGCGTGGCCCGCGCGGTCTGGCAGCTGATGGCGGAGGTCCGGCACTCGGAGCTGCGGCGGGTCACGGAGGCCCAGCAGCGCCTGGCGGCCGCCGCGTCCCGCCCGGACCCGGTGCCGGCGGTGCTGCGGCAGCTGGCCCAGCGGGTCGGGGGATGGACGGTGCTGTACGGGCCGGACGGGGCGGAGGTGGCGGGGGCCGGGAGGAGGCCCGAGGACGTCGAGCCCCTGGGGGCCGGACGGGCGCCGGAGCACGCCGGACGCAGGATGCGGGACGAGGTGCGGGCGGCACTGGCGGAGCTGGCCCGGGTGAAGAGCGCGGTGGACATCAGCCCCACGTGGCCTTGAGCTTGTCCGAGTAACCCTTCGTGTAGCCGGTGAGGTTGGGGTGGAAGACCTCGGGCGC